>CAXNFL010000189.1:0-4222 GCA_964201555.1 Kiritimatiellia bacterium | reverse complement strand
GTAAGCTCCCAAAGATTATCATCAATGATGGGAGGGAAGGGGCTGTCCAATTTCTTGTGATTTAGGTACTTGATCTTGCCGATATATCTTATGTTATGAAGAATGGCGTATATTCTGCTCCCACGCCAAAGAGTAGCTTTTCCATTTTTCAGGGGAGCCTTTTCCGCGGTCAGCGCATCGGCAATATCCCGGCAGGACATTTTATTAATCGTGTAGTCTTCAAAAATCCTTTTCACAATGGCCGCTTCATGCGGAACAATTTCAACTAACCGCCTTCCTGCCGACCGGTATCCATAGCTGTAGGCGTTAAGCGCCAATTCCCCGTCTAGCGCTGCCTGCTCCCGGTTCCGCATACTGGTAGCGCGGATGTAGGAGATTTCCAGTTCCGCGACTTCGCCAAGGATAGCGGTGAAGAACCGAGCGTAGGGCGTTGAGATATGGATGTTGTCCATGAGCCCGATAAGCTCGACCCCATTCGGCAGCAGGTAATCGTCAACCACTTCCTTGAGGAGCCTGGCATTTCGGGCAAGCCGCTTCACATCGCGGATCAAAACCGTGTGGATTTTCCCGGCTTGCACGTCGTGAAGAAGACGGTCAAGGCCTTTACGCTCATCCGGTCCAAGAGTGCCGGAGAACTCGTTATCCTCATAGGTCTCATAAACCCAAAGAGGATCTTGGCGGTCGCAATACTTGATCGCATCGGCCCGTTGAGTCGCTACCGACTGCCTGACCTTCTCTTCAATGCTGTCTTCCTGGCTGGCGGGGGATGAGCTATCCTTCTTCTGTGCCCTCTCGGCGCGGCGGCTTATCTGGAATTCGTTGGAGCTTACCCGAATGTAAATCCCGGCTTTTTTGCCCTCTTTGCTGGTGGGCTCGAATTGAATATTTCTGGCTGGTCGTTTCCCCATAAGTCACTTCCTGCGTTTCTTTGATTATAGGGGAAACGTGCTGGTTATACCAATTTAAAATTGGATCTATGAAGTCCGGAGATAGCGACCACGTGAAATGTGCCAGTCGTCATGAAATCCTGTTTAAGCGCGGCCGGCAGCTGCAACCGTGTGCCGAGCGTCAGCGCGCTGAGCAAGCCGGAGACATCGGGATGGTCCGTGATGCCGATCGAGAGGATCCGCCAGGCTTCCCGCCTGCGTTTCTCGCAGAACTGCCTGAGCGCATGGCCTCGCTCCCGCGCTTGAAACCGGGCGCCATAGGGGCCCGCGCGCAGGGATACAGGGTCGGTCGATACGACAATCCCCTCCACTTTCCACAGCTCACCATAGGCGGGAGGCGGGACCGGCCTGGGCTTTACCCAGGTGACCATGAGCCGCCCCCGGCTGGTTCGGGGCGGGGCGTTGGACTGGAGCTGCACGGTTTCAACCTGCAGCGGGAAGCGGATGGAAAAGGTGTCGCCGTTTTGGACCGGCGAGGGATCGCCTGTGACGAGGCCTATGACGGCGATCCGCGCGTCCCTCTGGGTTGGCAGCCATAGCCGAAGATCGGCCGGCGACACCGGCGCGGCGGCCAGGGAGGCGGCCAGCGCCGCCAGGCCACCGGATAGGACAATCACGCCGAGGGAGATCACGGGAAGCCGGGCGAGGAGCCGACCCGTAAAAAGGGCGGCCAGCAACAGGAGCCATAAAGGCACCAGGCTGAAGAGCAGGAAGGCGGGCGACGGACGGAAACCCAGGCCGAGGAGGGTTCCCGCCAAGACCGCTGCCGTCAGACCGATCAGGGGCCGCCGCCGCATTTAGCGGATCTGGCCCGCGCGCGCGAGCGAGAGCGCTTCCACGCTCTGGATCTCGGCAAAACCCTGGGAGCTGACCGGATTGAGGCCGGCGCTGGCTTCCATGGAGGAGTCGGCTTCGTTATACAGGGACGCCTTGCAGCCCGTCAGCGACTGGAACAGGATGTTGCCCTTGTAGAGCCCCACCGAGACCACGCCGGAGGCATGGCCGCTGAACACGCCGATGGCGGCGCGGGCGGCCTGGGTGACGGGGTCGAAGTAGCGGCCGTCGTAGATCTGGTCGGCCACCAGCTTGGACAGCTGCATGAACAGCAGCGTGGAGCGGCGGTCCATGGTGGCCTGGTAGACGAACCGCAGGGCGGCGCCCAGCAGCTCCATGCCCGGGGCCTCGTAGACGCCGCGGCTCTTGGTGCCGATGATCCGGTTTTCCAGCGCGTGCTTCATGCCGATGCCGTTGCGGCCGCCGATGCGGTTGGCGGTCACCATGGCGGCGATGGGGTCGACATCCTGCCCGTTGATCTGGACGGTCCGCCCCTTTTCGAAGCGGATCGTGACGATCTCGGTCTTATCCGGCGCTTCCATGGGCCAGACGCCCATGGTGGGCTTGACGATGGTCATGGCCGTTTCGAGGCTTTCCAGGTCCTCGGCCTCATGGGAGAGGCCCGCCAGGTTGGCGTCGGTGGAATACTTTTTCTTCCCGCCCACGGGCGCGGGGATGCCGTGCGCGGCGAGGTACTCCGCCATCTGCGTGCGGCCCGGGAACTGCTTGAGCAGGTCCGGATCGCGCCAGGGGGCATAGACTTTCATGTCCGGCGCCAGCACGTTCGTATAGCGCTCGAAGCGCATCTGGTCGTTGCCGCGGCCGGTGGCGCCGTGGGAGAGGACCGTGCAGCCGCGCTTCTGTAATTCGGGAACGAGCCCGCGAACGGTGACCGCGCGGGCGATGCCGGTGGAGTTCCAGTAGCCGCCGTCGTACATGGCCTGCGCCTCGAGCACTTCGAAGCAGGCCTCGGCCATCGGTTTCTTCAGGTCGATGATGGCCGTTTCCACGCCGCAGGGGGCCATGCGCCGGCTGATATCCTGGATGTCGGCCTCGTCGGGCTGCCCCAGGTCGGCGGCGAATCCATGGACCGGCAGGCCGCACTCCACCATTTTCTTGCAGATGGTCCGGCTATCCAGGCCGCCCGATACACAGGCGCCGATTTTCTCGCGTTTCAAGTCAGCCAATTTCATGACAGTGTCTCCGGCTCAAGCTTCTTCGTCGCCATGGGGGCGTTCCACGCCATGGGCTTCGGCCACGGCGTCCTCGATGATTTCCAGCGCCTCGTCGATTTCCGTATCCTTGACCGTCAGGGGCGGGAGGAAGCGGACCACCTTCTCCGCGGTCGCGAGGGCGATGAGGCCCATGACGCGGAGGGATTCGACCAGCGCCTTGGCGGGCTGATCGAGCACGAGGCCCACCATGAGGCCGGCGCCGCGCACGCCCTTGACGTGTTCATACTTGCCAACGAGGGTTTCGAGGCCGGCCTTGAAGCGGGCGCCGGCTTCGGCCGCGCGGGCCACGAGGTTCTCCTCTTCGATCACGGCCAGCATGGCCAGGGAGGCGGCCGCGGAGACGGGGTTGCCGCCGAAGGTGCTGGCGTGCTTGCCGGGCTGGAAGACATCGGCCACGGCGGCGGAGGCCACAATGGCGCCGAGGGGAAGGCCCGCGCCAAGCGCCTTGGCCAGCGAGAACGCGTCGGGCTGGATGCCGGCGGCCTGGAAGCCGAACCAGTGGCCGGTCCGGCCGAGGCCGCACTGCACCTCATCGCACAGCATCAGGAGGCCCTTTTCCGTGCACAGCGCGCGGATGCCCTGGAGGAAGGCGGGATCGGCGGGAATGACACCGCCTTCGCCCTGGACGGCCTCCACGAGGATGGCGGCCGTCTTATCGGTGACGAGGGCCTTGACGGCGTCCAGGTCGTTGAAGGGGGCCTGCATGAAGCCTTTGGGCATGGGCTCGAAGCCGGCTTGATACTTCGTCTGCCCCGTGGCGGCCAGCGTGGCCAGCGTGCGGCCGTGGAACGAGTTGGACATGGAGATGACTTCGCCGCGGCCCTGGGGCTTGCCATGCAGGCGGGCGAGCTTGATGAGCGCCTCGTTCGCCTCCGCGCCCGAGTTGCAGAAGAAGCACTTGCTGCCGGCGCCCGCGAGGCCGGCCAGCTTCTCGGCCAGCCGGGCCTGCGCCTCGGTGTAGAAGAGGTTGGACACATGCATCAGCGTGCCGGCCTGCTCGCGGATGGCGGCCACGACCCTGGGGTGGCAGTGCCCGGTGTTGAGGGTGGCGATGCCCGAGCTGAAGTCGAGGTAGACGTGGCCGTCCGCATCCCACACGCGGGTGCCCTTGCCCTTGACGAGCACCATGGTCGGCGAATAGGTGGGGATGACGAACTGCGAATAAAGCTGGGCGGTCTGTTCAGTCTTTGTCATTTTGAATGATCT
>CAXNFL010000188.1:0-4223 GCA_964201555.1 Kiritimatiellia bacterium | reverse complement strand
GCGCGCCTCGGACGTTTGGAAGTCCCCCGCCGTCGCGGTCAGGTCGCCGTCGGACAAAATCGCCATGACCTTGGATTCGTACTTGAGGCTGTTCTCCTTCTGGAACGACTCCAGGATCTGGTAGACCACCACGTCATCACCCATGACCTCGAGGCGCATGTCGTTCGTCACGGCGTCGCCGAGCTTCGTGTTCAACGTGCCGCGGAACAGGGTCGGGTCGCGCGGAGAGGGCAGCAGGTTCATCAGCTCGCGGTCCTTGCCCTTCCGGGTCATGATTTCGATCGGGATGCCGCCGCCGCCCCGCACAACGGCCAGGTTGCGATCCTGCATCTTCATGGTGACGGGCCGCCCGGGAATCACATAGGTGGTCAGGACGCGGTCGCCGATCTCCAGCTCGGGATCCTGCAGCCGGTCCTCGCGCAAGTTCAGGTCCGCTTCGAGGAACACGGATTCGACGTGATCGGGCACGCGCTTCTTGACTTCAATCAGGTTCTCGCGGGCGCCGGGGTAATCCTCGCGATCGAAGGCGATCTTGGCGGCCATGAAATAAGCTTCGGCCTGGGCGACCGGGTCGGCGATGTCCTTCAGCCGCTCGATGATGGCGTCCGCCCCCTCGAAGTCATGCGTCTGGCGGAGCACATCCACAATCCGGAACCGGGCGGTCTGGCCGAACGGCGTCTTGCGCAGGTCGGCGTTCCGGTCGATGCTCTCGTACTCCAGCTTGGCCGCCGCGAAGTTCTGCTGATCGCGCAGCGTGTCGCCCTTCACGAGCATGAGCTGGGCCGTCCCCGGCGGCGTCATCTTGCGGGAGTTGAGCGCCGAGTCCGCAATCTCCACCGCATCCTTGAACTGCTTCTGCTTGCGGTGCTGATCCGCCACCCAGATGACAAAGTCGGAATCCAGATTCACCCACTGCTGGCGGAACGCCTTCGTCAGCGGCGAGTAGAGCTCCCACGCGCGCGCTTCCTGGCCCGCGTGGAACGCGGCCGCGGCGGCGCGCAGGGTAACAAGTGACGGATCATCCGCGGCCTGAACGACAGGTCCGATCGAGAAACTGGCCACGGCCAGCGCGCACATCCAAATACGAAGGCTGAACTGCTTCATGACATACCCCGATTTTCATCAACTGGGATGGTCTCTCGCGTCACGGAATCGTCATGATTCCCTTGCACGTGAAAAGAATGCGGGCTATTATAGTTGAGTTTCATGTCGTTGTCCATCGGTTTGCCAATCGATATTTACAGGCTTTTCATGCGTTTCAAGTGCCCTTACTGCCGCCGCGATTTCGAAAGCCCGGAGAAACAACGGTGCCCGCACTGCCATCGGGTGGTGCTGACTCCCGGATTCTTCAAGGCCCGCCCCCGCCAATCACAGCCCCCGGATGCGCCGGCCCCGACGACAAGCCGCCGAAGCGCAAAACCGCCGGCCGCGTTGGCTCTCTTCGGTCATTCGGGCTTCAAGGTCGCGGCTGTCCTGCTGCTCCTCATGCTCGCCGGCTCCGCGCTCGTGGGCAAAGCCAAATCTCCGCCGGTCAATTCCAACGCCCGGAAAATCGACCGCGCCCGACTCAGCCTCGCCAACGTGCGGGTGGCCCTGGAAATATTCAAAGACGATACGGGCGCCTACCCCGCCGCCCAGGAAGGACTGGCGGCCCTGGTCCACCCGCCGACCACCACAAACGGCTGGCGCGGGCCCTACGTCTATGAATTGAAAAACGACCTCTGGGGAACGCCGTTTCAATACGAACTCACAGCCACCAACCTGGCGCTCTTCGGCTGCGGGCCCGACCGTTTGCCCGGAACGCCCGACGACATCGTGATCCAACAGGCGGATATCAAACTTGAACAATCCCAGGGGACGGTCTACGGGGTGATCGTTTTCCGGGACGGCACCCGGAAAATTATCCGTGAACAGGTGACGGCCGAAAAAGCCATCCCGACCACCCTGGCTCCGGATGCCCCGTCGACTCGCTGATCCGCTATCAGCTATCCGCTATTTCGTCGCGAACGATGCGCACCCAGCGGGGAAGTCGCGACGGATCACCCAGGACGGTTTCCACGTCCTTCAGGTGAACGTGCATGACCCCCCCCTTGAAGGCGTCGGCCGCCTCCCGCACAATCCGCCGGATCCGCGCTTCATCCCAGCCCGCGCAAACCATGTCCGTCGGATTCGGCCGCCACGAGGCCACGTAATCCTTGCCGATCTGCTCGGCGCAGGCGCGAACATCCGCCGCCGGAGCCACGGCAATGCTACGCAAATTCTTCAGCTGCCGGAGCATCCCGATCTTGCGGGTCAGATCCTCGCAACACCCGTAATGCACCAGGCCGAACTGCTCCTGGATCGGCCGCTGATACTGGAACATGAACTCCTCATGGAACTCCGGCGACACCAGGGTGTACTCCTGCGCCGCGCTATAGCTCCAGAGCGTCTTGCGTGTCACAGGCCCGCTATTCGGATAAGGCGTCGGCAACCCCTCGGTGTACGACGGCTGCTGGTTCACGCCGGAGGTCCGCGTGTAGTGGCCCGCTTTCTCCGCCGCCGCCTGGTTGGCCAGGATGCCGTCACGCATGAACGCCAGGATGCGATGGAGCTCCTCCGGATTCTCATACATGTCCAGCATGACCTCGTTCAGCCCGCGCAGCCGGATCAGGTTCGTGGAAAGATCCGCGGTAAACCCCGAATAAACCGGCGTCCGGTTCACGTCGATCGGCAGGAGCCCGCCCACGGCCGCGCTCAGCTTCTCCAGATTCCGCTGCGTTTCGGCCTCGTCCACTTCATGAGGCGTGGCGGTCAGCGCCGCCTGGCTCCAGTCCGTAATCGGCGGAAGAAAGCCCTTGGCGCCGCCCTTCTCCGTCGAGTGTGAAAACTCTTCCTTCAACCCCCACAACTGGCCCCAGACTCCCTTGACCGAAGCCCGCAAGGAAACCCAAGGCTCCAGAAAGGAGTCATCCCCCACCTCTTCCTGAAAAATCAACATCTTGAAGCGGCGTTCATAGCCGCGGTAAAACGGGTCCTGGCATTCCATCGCGGAATCACCAAACACGTCGCCGCACCAGACATTCCACATGCCAAAGGTGGCCAGGATCAGCGGCCGGGTCGGCTTCAAGGCGTGATGCGCGGCCCAGGCCTGCATTTTCTCTTTCTGCTCCGGCTTCGCGGCCAGCTCCGCATAGCGCGCCGCCAGCGCCCTCACAATTTCAATATCCCGATTCATCAGGCTCTCCCACCCGCTTGTGACGCGGGCACGATTTCAATCTCATGGGGCACCTGGAAATCCCAGCGCCCGCGTTTCGTTTTCCGCGCCCGGATCGGCCCGTGCGGCGTCGGCACCGTGGCTTCCACATCCATAGCCACAGCCGGCATCGGCGTAAGCGACACGACGCGAAAGCCGGGCTCGACCGGGCGGATGCCGAGCAGATGCCGCTGGGCCAGCGGAACCAGCCCGCTTCCCCAGCCGTGGCAGAGGCTCTTAGGCCAATCCCCCAGCGCCAGCCGCTCCAGCGCGCCTTCCCCGGGGACATGCCATTCCCAGACGGTGGCGCTGTCGTTCGCCTCGAGCTGCCCGGCCACATAGTCGAGCATCGCCGCCAGGGCGCCCGACGGATCCCCGCACCCGGCCCGCGCCTCCTGTTCGTAATAGTGAAAATAAGGCGTCTGCAGGGCCGGTATCCGGCGCGACCGGAACACCTCCAGTGCATGCCGCTGAATCGCGGGCGTCTCCAGGAGCCCCGCGCGCCAGGCGAACGCCGCGGAGTGGCGGGAAGGCCCGCTCGGGCCGCAATCGGCCTTGCGGTGATACTGCTCCAGGAAACGGCGCTGCGGATCGAGGATGGCGTTGAACATCGGCAGCCACCGCGTCACGCTGCGCCGCAGCGTATGGTGCGGCAGGCCGCCAGGCGTCGCGAACCGGCGGCGAATCGTCTTCGCCAACCGGTCCACCCGCCGCGTCCAGGCGCGCGCATCGGACTCCTCGCCCAGCCAGGCCGCCATCTGCGCGGCCGTGCGAAGCGCTTCCAGGTGCTGGCACTGAAGCGGGGCGAGATCTTCAAAGCGGCCGCCCAGAGGCATCGGGCTCCAGTCGAAAAAGCAGATTGTGCTGAAATACTCCTGGGCCGGATCGCGCACGATGAGCCCCTGCCGGTTGCACTGGGTGCGGGCCGCCCACTCGAGCAGGGCGCGGATCCGCCCATAGGCCTCGCGCACGCCGGGCGTCCCGATTCCAT
>CAXNFL010000187.1:0-4228 GCA_964201555.1 Kiritimatiellia bacterium | reverse complement strand
CCCACCTCAGCATCCTTCTCTGGAGCCTCTTCGGCGGCCTTCTCTATCTGGCCGAGCCCTTGTCCGCCCGCCCTTCCTCCGCGGAAATAGCGACTGATTGATTACCTGTTTGATGGGTTGATTAAACGGGCCCGTTTTTGTACTCTCAGTCCCAATTGAAAGCAGAAAGGCCGCGGCTCCACCGCCTGTTCCCATGAATGATGTCATGCAATTCCTGATGAGCCTGATCGGCGGCCTGGGCATCTTCCTGCTGGGCATGAAATTCATGTCCGAGGGCATGCAGGCCGTGGCCGGTTCGCGGCTCCGTCGCCTGATCGGCAGCGTCACGGACAACCGCCTTTCCGGCGTCGCCATCGGCACGCTGGTCACCTGCATCATTCAATCCAGCTCCATCACCACGGTCATGGTGGTGGGATTCGTCAACAGCGGATTCATGACCCTCATCCAGGCGATCGGGGTGGTCTTCGGCGCGAATATCGGCACCACCATTACGGGCTGGATTCTAACGCTTAACGTCGCCAAGTACGGCTTGCCCCTGATCGGAATCTCTTCCCTTCTTTACATGTTTGCGGGGCGCGATAAAGTCCGCTACTGGGGCATGTTCTTCATGGGCATCGGCATGGTTTTCTTCGGCCTCTGCCTGATGGGAGACGGCATGGCGCCGCTCCGCAACAACCCGACGGCGCTGCACATGCTCTCCAGCTTCAAGGCCGCTACCTTCGAAGGCCTGATCAAGTGCACGCTGGTCGGCCTTGTGTTCACCGCCATCATCCAGTCCTCCTCCGCCTCGATGGGCATCGCCATGGGCCTCATCACCGCGGGGATCATCGATGTTCCCACCGCCGCCGCCCTGACCCTGGGAGCCAATATCGGCACCACGATCACGGCGTTTCTGGCCTCCCTCGGCACAAACGCCCATGCCAAGCGCGCGGCCATGGCTCACACCATGTTCAATGTGATCGGCGCGCTCTGGATTCTGCCGATCTTCTTTTACTACATCCGATTTATTGAATGGCTGATTCCCCTGGGCACGGACGGCCATGAGATCGTGAACTCCCTGGCCCGTATCGCCATGGTGCATACGATCTTCAACGTGGCGAACACCATCGTGTTCCTGCCGTTCGTGAAGCCGTTCGCGGCGCTGGTCTCCAAGCTCGTGCCCGAGCGCAAGAAGCGCGAAGCCTACAAGCTGGAATACCTGAACGTCCGCTTCCTCGCCCATCCCGCCCTCGGCATCGAGCAGTCCTACAAGGAAATCGACGCCATGGCCGACCACGTCACCCGCATGCTGCACTCCCTCGAAACCATCCTGGCCCTGCCCTTTCCGGAGCGCGATGAAAAAGCCGAAGAGGATATCTTCAAACGCGAGACCACCCTGGACAACGTGCAGCGCGAAGTCACCGTCTTCCTGAGCCGCCTGCTCTCCAATTCAGCGCCCGGCGACGTGATGGAGGAAGGCCGGCGCCAGCTCCGCCTGGCGCACGAATACGAATCCGTCAGCGACTACATCATGAACGTGGCGAAAATGAACATCAAGCTGACCCGGAATCATCTCGAATTGCCGGCTGAGGAACGCGGCTACCTGCAGGATCTGCGCAAGCAGATCGCCGGGCTCCTCGCCGAAATCAATCGCGTCCTCAAGGAGAACAGCTATCCGGACGCCACCCTGATGCCCGTCTTCCAGCCCGAGGCGGTCCGGGTGCTCAAGACCATGAAGGACTACCGGCAGCGCCATCTCGAGCAGTTCGCCCTGGCGTCCAAAAATCCGCTCATGAGCCTCGTGTTCACCGATATGCTCACGGCCTTCCGCCGGATGCGCGACCATGCCTACAACATCGCCGAAGTGCTCGGCGGAGAGAAATAAGTCAGCCGAAGCGGCTGACCATCCGCGCGCAGAAAGCCGGCAGATCGGGATCCCGCGCGCCCATCACCAGCACCGCATCCCCCGCCCGCGCCTCCCGCGCCAGCGCCTGCTCCAGCGCGTCAAAATCGCCGCATAGCTCCGCCGCCGCCCCCGCCTGGCGCAATCTCGCAACCAGGTCGTCGGAGGTCACCTTCGCCTTGGCCGTCCCGCCGGCATAATAGACCGGCAACACGTACAAACGATCCCCTTCCGCGCACCGGCGGACAAATAGCTCCGTGAGGGCATCGGCCATGGCCGCCAGCGGCGCGAAACCATGCGGCCGCCACACCGCCAGGACGCGGCGGTAATGCGGCCGGATCGTGCTCCAGGCCGCCTCGATCTTGGCCGGATTATGCGCATAGTCGTCAATCACCGTCACGCCGCCCGCCGCCCCCGCCACCTGGAGTCGCCGGGCAATGCCCTTGAATCCCGCCAGTGCCGCGGCAGCCGTCTTCAGGTCGTACCCCATCGCCCGGCACAAGGTCAACGCCTGGAAGGCGTTTTCGGCATTGTGCAACCCCGGGACCGGCACACGAACCCGGATGCCCTCCATAACGAAGGTCGAGCCGTCCCGATCAAGCTCCGGAGCGAACGCGGAGCCGCCCGGAAGCGTTTCCATGGGACCGATCACGCCCCGTTTAACCTGCCGCCCGAAATCCTCGAAGAGGCGGCGCGCTTCCTCCTCGCTGAAATGATCGCCCGAAATATTGGTGACAATGGCCCAGTCGGGATGAAAGCGCATCAGCGACTTGTCGCTTTCATCCGCCTCGATCACCCAGGGCCCCCGTCCCACGCGAACGTTGCCGATTTCACGGGCGGTCACCCAGTTCAGCATGGCGCCGCCGTTCACGATCATCGGATCGGCGCCGACCCCTTCGAGCAGGCACCCCACCATTCCGGTGACCGTGGTTTTCCCGGACGTGCCGGTGATCGCCACGCACGGCGCCGTGCCAATGGCCTCGGCCAGCATGGCCGCCCGGTGGATCAGGGGAATCCCCAGCGTTTGGGCGGCCTTGACATCGGGATTGTCGTCCTCGATCGCGGTGCTGACCACCACGCGGGCGGTGCCCGGAGTCACGCCGGAGCCGTCCTGCGGATGAAGGGTGACGCCGCACGCCGCCAGCTTGTCGAGCACGTCGCGGTTCTGGTTGTTGTCCCAGAAACGATCCGAGCCCGAAACCCGGAAGCCCTGCGCGAGGCACGCGCGGGCCACGCTGCTCATGCCGACTCCGGCCACGCCCACCAGATGAATATGAGGCTGATTCATCCCGTTATCTTGCCCTACCGCCCCGCCTGGTGTATACTGAAAAAGCAAACGCATGAAACCCCGATCCTCCATCCTGGCAGCCTTTCTCTTCGCCGTCATCGAAGCGGCTTCAGGGACAGAGCTTCGTATCGAAGGCGATCGACTGACCCTGCGGGCGGAGCAGGAGCCGGTTCGGGAGGTGCTCACCGCCTTCGCCCGCCAGGGCGTACGGGTGAAACTCGACCCCGCCGTCACCGGCACGGTTTCGATCGCGGCCACCCGGCAGGACGCCGAAAAGGTGCTGGGCCGGCTCTTGACGGATTGCGACTATCTCGCGGTCTGGAAGCGGGTCCAGGGGCCCCTGGGCGCCATTCCCGTCCTGGAGGAGCTGCAGGTCTACAAGCGTGGACGCAAGGAAGCGGTCCAGCCGCTAGGCCCTCCCGCCCCCGCCATGGTCTCCACCAACCGGACCCGACTCCGTGAATATATGGCGGGCGAACTGCTGCTGAGGGCCGCTCCCGGAACGACACAGGAACAGTTCCTGGCCCTGATCGCCCGGTACGGCGGCCGGGTGACGGGCAGCCAACCCGGACTGGGACTTTACAAAATCGCCTTTCCGCCCGATAGCGACATCCCCGGCCTGGTCCGGGAACTGACCAAGAACGCCCTGGTCGCCTCCGCCGAACCCAACTATGTCTACCGCCTGCCGGCCGGGATGCCCTCGCCCGAGGCCCCGTCCGTCCAATCGATCCGGCCGGCCTCGGGAGAAGCGGCCACCGGCGGCCCGCTGGTGGCCGTGCTGGATACCGGCTTCGGCCTGGCCGGGGATCCGCTCGTCTCCTGGCTCGATGCGGTCGGCAATTCCGCCAGCCCGGTCGATTTGCACGGTCATGGCACCGAGATGGCCCTTCTGGCCGAGGGGCGCCTCCAGCCCCTGGGTGCGGGCTCCCCAACGGATCCTCTGCTGCCGGTGCTATCGGTCCGCATCGCCGGCCAGGGCGATTTCGTGGCCGGCGACACGCTCCTGGACAGCCTGCAGGCGGCCGTGGACAGCAAGGCGCGGGTGATCAGCTTAAGCT
>CAXNFL010000186.1:0-4240 GCA_964201555.1 Kiritimatiellia bacterium | reverse complement strand
AATTTCTCTTTACCATGGAAACGCAATCCAGCCGCTAAAGGGGGCCTGACCGGCTTTCTTCAGCTTGCCGCGGCAGCCGTCTGGCTGGCCGCCCTGGTTGCGCTGGCCCAGGCGGGCCTGGCAAGCCTGTCGGCGCCGTCCCGGATCCGGGCCCGGCTGGCCGATCTTTCCGCCGTGGCCGCCCAGGAGGCGACGATTGACGCGGCGTTCGCCGCGAAGGAGGCGTTTGTTGCCGCCCATCCGCCCGACGCAAAGCCGCGGCTCGCTTTGGCGATGCTGGCCGGGCAGGCCCTGAGCGGGGCGGCGACGAACAGCATCAGGGAAATCCGGCGCACGCCCTTGAATCCGGGAACGGCCCTACGCGTGCAGGTGGAGGCGGAGCAGGCGCCCCTGGCCGCGCTGAGCCCCTTTATCGAGACGGCGGAAGCGGCCAATCCGCCCTGGCGGCTGGTCTCCTTGTCTATTGAGCCGGATTCGCCAAAGCCCGGTAAGGGCAAAGTGCGGTTGGAGTTCGAATCGATTATGATCGGCGCATCGATCGTTGATCGTTGATGGTTGATCGTTGATCGCTATTCGCTATCAGCTATCAGCTATCAGCTATGCTTCACTTGCCGCGCGCGGCTTTGCGCAGCATTTCCCGGGCATGCTGGAGGACCACGCTGGTCAGCGATTTTCCGCCCAGCATGCGGGCGATTTCCTCGGCGCGGGCGTCGTCATCCAGCGGGTCGATGGAGGAGCGGGTGCGATCGCCCGAAACGGTTTTTCGCACGGCGAAATGATGGCGGCCGTGAACCGCGGCCTGGGGCATGTGGGTGATGGCGATGACCTGATGGGTGAGCGCCAGCTCCGCCAGTTTGCGGCCGACGGCCGTCGCGGTTTCGCCGCCGATGTTGGCGTCGATTTCGTCGAACACCAGGATGGGAATGTGGTCGTGGGCCGCCAGCACGGATTTCACGGCCAGCATGACCCGCGAAATTTCGCCGCTGGAGGCGATGGCGCGCAAGGGGCGCGGCGGCTCGCCGGGATTGGGCGCGAAGCCGAAATCCACGCCATCCAGGCCGGAGGGAGCGGGCTCGATTTCCGCCAGGTTGACCTCGAAGCCCGCGCTGGCGAAGCCGAGGTCGCGCAGCTGTTCGGTGATGGCCTGGGCCAGCTGGCCCGCGGAGTCCTTCCGCTTGGCGCGCAACTTGAGCCCCGCCTGCCGCAGCTTGGCCGTCAGGGCCGATTCCTGTTTGGCGATTTCGGCGATGCGTTCGTTGCGAGTCTGCAGGTCATGCAGCCGCGTTTTCGATGTTTGCAGAAGCGCGATAAGCTCGGGGACGGTGGCGTTGTATTTCCGTTTGAGCCGGTGGTAGATCGCCATGCGCTCTTCCACCCACTGGAGGCGGGCGGGATCGGCGTCGATGGACTGGGCATAGGCGGCGATGGAGGAGGAGAGCTCCTTGACCTGGATGGCGGCCTGGCGGGCTTCTTCTTTCCAGTCCGCCGCCCGGGGCATGATCGCGGCGAGGCGCTCGAGCTGCTGCTGCGCGGCGGCCAGGCTCTGGAGGGCGGAGGACTCGCCGTCGGTCAGCGCTTCCAGGAGGCCGCCCGCGGCTTCCAGCACCTGCTGGGCATTGGCCACCACGGCATGTTCCGAGGAGAGGGCGGTCTCTTCGTCTTCTTCGAGCTTGGCGTCGCCGAGCTCCTGGACCTGGAAGGCGAGGAAGTCCATTTCGCGGGCAAAAGTCTGTTCGTCGCCCTCCAGCTCGTGCCGCTTCGCTTCCAGGTCACGCCGCTCGCGGTAGAGCGAGGCGTAGGCGGCGGTGAGGATTTCGTGGCGGCCGAAGGAATCGAGGAGGCGAAGCTGGTAATCGGGGCTGAGGAGGGCCTGGTGATCGTGCGGGCCGTGCATGTCGACCAGCAGGTCGCCGAGGCGCTTCAGGGCCTGGAGGCTGACGGGGGAGTCGTTGATCAGGTTGCGTCCGCCGCCGGCGGCGGACAGGGTGCGGCGCAGGATGAGCTGGCCCTGATCGGTGGGCTCGAGCTCCAGGTCGCGAAGAAGCGCGTCGACGGGCGCGGGATCTTTCAGGAGCAGAACGGCTTCCACGGCGCATTGATCGGAGCCGGCGCGGATGAGGGTTTTATCGGCGCGCTCGCCCAGGAGCAGGCCCAGGGCGCCCATGATGATGGACTTGCCGGCCCCGGTTTCGCCGGTCAGCACGCAGAAGCCCGGCTGGAACTCCACGGCCAATTCTTCCACCAGGGCGAGGTTGCGGATCCGTAGACTCTGTAGCATGAGCCTATCCTAGCATGCGGCACGCGCTTGACAAGAGGAGAAGCGTTTGACTATAGTGACAATTCACTCGTTCTTTGGCGGTATAGCTCAGTTGGCAGAGCAGAGGAATCATAATCCTCGTGTCCGGGGTTCAAATCCCTGTACCGCCACCATTTTACCAGGCCGGGGCGATTGCCTCGGCCTGGCTCATTTTCAGGCCCGTTCCACCACGATATCGGGGTTGACCTGCTCGCGCAGCACCCGCTCGATTCCACCCTTCAGCGTCTGCATGGCGTGCGGGCAGCAGCCGCAGGCGCCTTTGAGCTTCAGCTTCACGGTGTTTCCGGCGATGGAGACCAGCTCGAGGTCGCCGCCATCTTCCTGAAGCATCTTGCGCAACTCTTCCAACTGGGCCTTGATTTTTTCTTCCATAGTCGTCGTTGTCCTTCCGTATTAGCCCTTAATTTTACTCTTTTTACGGGCGTTAGAAAAGAGGAAAGCAAAGAAAATGGCTATAAACCCAGTCGTTCGAATTGTTCCGCCGGGGCGTCGTTGCGGCGCATCAGGTCGCGCAGCAGGCCGGTCATGCGGGCTTCCACGGCGGGATCGTGGAGGGGATGTTCCTGGGCCGGATCCTGTTGCAAATCGAATAGCAGCGTGCCGAACTCATGGGGCTTCAGCCACGAGCGGCCGGCGATTTTGAGGGTCCGGCAGCCTTTGGTGAAGGAGAACGGCTCCGCCAGTTGGATATCCTGCAATTCGGCCGGGTTGAAGGCATGGCGCATGTGGGCGGGCATGAGCGTGTATTCGAACAGGGGCGTGTTGCGGGGGGTGGCCGGCGCGCGCATGTAGACATAGCGGCCGTCGGTGACGTTGACATGGCCGCCGAAAAGCCCGAAGAGGCCGGCTTCGCGCACGGGTTGATCGGAGGCCACGGTTTCGCGCAGGGGCTTGCCTTGCATGTCGGGCGGCAGGGGAATGCCGAAGTAGTCGAGGATCGTGGGCGCGAGGTCGATCGTCTGCACCAGGCTCTGGCGGCGCTCTCCGGCTTTTCCGCAGCGGGGGTCCCACACGAAGAGCGGCATGTGGGCCACCTCGTTGTAGAAGGGCTGGGCGCACTTGGCCCACCAGCCGTGCTCGCCGAGCAGGAAGCCGTGATCGGTGTTGACGATGAGCAGCGTGTCCTTCCACAGGTCATGGCGGTCCATCGCATCGATCACCTGGCCAAGATATTCGTCGCACATCGTGTGGAGGGCCGCATTCTGGGCGCGGCAGTGGCGCACGGCTTCATCGGATTCCTGCACCTTCCGATAGGGCGGCCAGTCAAAATGCGGCCCCTTCAGGTTTTGCCGGTAAAGCTCCTGAAAGCGCCGGGGACTGAAATACGGCTCGTGCGGATCGAAGGTTTCGATGTGCAGGAACCAGTTGTCGGACTGGTGGTTGGTCTCCAGGAACTGGAGTCCGCCCGCGAACGTCTGCGCCTGGGGGAAGTCCGACTCTTTCCGGATATAATGGCGGTTGATCCAGTCCTGGTGCACCACGTTTCCGCTGCCGCGGACCTGGTTATTCAGGCTTTCGGGGTGCAGGTCGGGGGCCGCGGTCATGTCCGCCTTCCACGGCTCGCCTTCCTGGCCCCGATAGCATTCCCAAGTGCTGTACTTGGTGTGGTAGCTGGCTCCGCCCTCTTCCCAGTAGTGGTAATGATCGCTAAACAGGTGGGACGTGATGCCCTTCTCCCTAAGGATCTCCGGCATGGAGTCGTCGAACGGCTCCAGGGGGCTCCAGCTCCGGTGCAGGAAGTTGTAGCGGCCCGTGTGCAGCTCGCGCCGCGCCGGCATGCAGGGCATGCTGCCCACGTAAGCCCGGTCGAAGGTCACGGCCCGGGAAGCGAGGCGGGTAAAGTTCGGCGTTTGCACGTTCGTGCAGCCGTAAGGCTCCAGCATCCGCCGGTTCAGCGAGTCGAACATGACCAGAATGGCTTTC
>CAXNFL010000185.1:0-4365 GCA_964201555.1 Kiritimatiellia bacterium | reverse complement strand
CGAGCCCCTGTACGACGCGATCCTGCTGAATAATCCCAACCTGGCCCGCGCCCATCTGGACCTGGCCATGCTCCTGATGAATGCCGAGGAGAAGCCGGTGAAGGCCATGCACCATTTCCAGCGGTATCTGGAACTGCAGCCGGAAAGCGAAAAACGGGTGCTGATCGCGCAGAACATCCGCAAGCTGACCGCCATGCTCGGCGGCAAGGTCGCCCGGTCGCGCATCGGGCAGCTGGAGCAGCAGCTGGCGGCCCTGCAGGCGGAGAACGATACGCTGAAGCGCTCGCTCGGCATCTCGGGCATTCCGGTGGTGAATCCGGCGGCTCCGGGCTTCGCGGCCGCGGGGGCGAGCGCGCCGGCGGCGGGGCCCCGGGCCTACACGGTCAAGGCGGGAGACAGCCTGACCCGGATTTCGCAGGCGATGTATGGGGATGGCGCGCTGTCGGATCGGATTTATGACGCCAACCGCGCCAAGCTAAAGAACCGGAATGCGCTTCAGGCGGGCCAGGTGCTGGTGATCCCGTAGCCTGAAGGAAAAGAGAGAGGAGCGACAATCATGGCGAAAGATTTTTTTGACCAGGATCTGGTGGAGGCCCGCGCCGTGCGCTCGGCCCCGCCTCCGGCGACGCCGGAAACCGGGGCGGCCGCGGACGACATGCCCGCCCGGACCATTTCGGACCTGAACCTGACCCGCATGGCCAAGTACCGCGAGCAGCGCGTGGCCCAGCAGGCCGAATCGGCCAAGGAAATGGAAACGCTCCGCCGCCGCACCGACGAGATCGAGCGCGAGCGCAGGACCCTGGAGGAGGAGACCCGCCAGGTGGACCGCTTCGAGCAGAGCCGGCGGGAAATCGTGGAAAAGCTCGACCAGACCCTGATCCTGCTCGAGAAGCATGAGAGGCAGACCATCCGCCTGACCGAGCTGTACGCGGGCACCCGGCACCGCTTCACGGAGCTGCAGCATGAGGTCAAGGCCCTCCAGGAAAGCGACTGGGAGGAGGCCCGGATTGGCGAAGAGGTCAGCCGCGCCATTGTGGTCATCGACGACGCCCGCAAGGAGTATGGCAAGGCCATGGCCCGCCTCGAGGCGGCCGAGGCGGGAAGCACGGCCGAGATCGGCACCTCCCTGGCGGCGGCGGCTCCGGAGGAGCCCCGCGATTTCATGTACTGGGTGAAGACCGGCTTTGCGTTTTTCCTGCCCCTGATGGCGTTCCTGCTGGTGCTGGGCGTTGTGATGGCGGCTGTGGCGGCGGTTCGGAGCTGACGGACGGGGATCTGCGTGAACGAGCGAATCAAAGAGCGGCGGGCCCGCCTGGCCCAGTTGGAAAAGGAACTGGCGCTGCTGAAGAAGCAGCGCAAGGTCCTGGAACGGGACGTTCCGCGCGACGAGGCCGACGAGTGGGTGGAGCCCCGCAGGCCCGCCGCGAAGGCCGCGATTCCCGCCGGGGAGCCGGCCGCGGAACCGCGCCGGGAGGGGCCCGAGTGGACGCCCCCGCGCGAGGACGGGGAGCGGGAGCGCTTCGCCAGCTATTTCATGACCGGAAGCCTCGGGCACGCCGCGCCCCAGCTGCGCCGCGAGCGCCGCGCCATGCGCAACAAGGCCATTGTCACGGCCATCGTCGCCCTCGTGCTTCTGGTTGCCGTGGCCCGCTTTCTGGTCAAGTGAGGGATTGACTTTTCGGCCCTTCATCCCGATACTCAAATTGGAGAGAGGATCAGATATTCCATGGCATCCGACACCTTAGATGTCCCCTATGTGGCGCGGTTGGCGCGGCTGAATTTGTCGGCCGCGGAAACCGCCGAGTTCCAGTCGCAGCTGGGCCAGATCCTGGAATATGTGCAGGCGATCCGCGGAGTGGATGTAACCGGCGTGGAGCCCACCGCCCATGCCATTCGCGTGCAGAATGTGTTTCGGGACGATGTTCCGGCCGAGGGCCTGGCGATGGAGTGGATTCTGGCGAATGCGCCCCAGCAGGCCGACAATCAGTTCATGGTGCCGAGAATCGTCGAGTAAGCCGGAGATGGTATGGGATCGCTGAATACGTTGACGGTCCGGCAGGCCGTATCACAGCTTGAGCGGGGCCTCTGCAGTTCCGAGGAATTGGTGCGCGATGTTCTGGCCGCCCGAGCCGCCGGAGATGGCGCCATTCACGGCTATCTCCAGGTGGACGCCGAATCCGCGCTGGCCGCCGCCCAAAAGGCGGACGCCGCCCGCGCCAAGGGCGCCGGGGGGCGCCTGCTGGGCGTTCCCGTGGCCGTGAAGGATATCCTCAACGTCGCCGGCCAGGCGTGCCGCTGCGGCTCGAAGATTCTTGAGGGCTACGTGTCCCCCTACGACGCCACCGCGGTGGCGCGGCTCCGGGCCGAGGGCGCCGTTTTCCTGGGCCGGACCAACATGGACGAGTTCGGGATGGGCTCCAGCAACGAAAACTCGGCGTACGGCCCGACGCACAATCCCTGGAACCCCGCCCACGTGCCCGGCGGCTCCAGCGGCGGGTCGGCCGCCGTGGTCGCGGCCGACATGGCCCTGTGCGCCCTCGGGTCCGACACGGGCGGCTCCGTCCGCCAGCCTGCCTCCTTCTGCGGCTGCACCGGCCTGAAACCCTCTTACGGACGCATCTCCCGCTTCGGCCTGACGGCGTACGCCTCGTCGCTCGACCAGGTCGGCCCGCTGGTCAAGGACGTGGAGGACGCCGCGCTCCTCCTGGGCGTCATGGCCGGCGTGGATCCGCACGACTCCAGCTCGGTCGATGTGCCGGTGGGCGACTACGCCGCCGCCTGCCGCTCCAGCTTGAAGGGCCTGCGGGTGGGGCTGCCCCGCGAGTATTTCGTGGCGGGGCTGGCGCCCGCCGTGGAAAAGGCCATCCAGGCCGCCATTGCGGAATGCCGCGCCCTGGGCGCCGAGGTGACGGACGTCTCGCTGCCGCATACCTCCGTCGCCATTCCGACCTACTACATCATCGCCACGGCCGAGGCCTCGGCCAACCTGGCGCGGTTCGACGGCGTCCGCTACGGCAACCGGGCCGCCGACGCCGAGGACGTGCTGGATCTCTACGGCAAGACGCGCGCGCAGGGCTTCGGGCCCGAGGTGAAGCGCCGCATCATCCTGGGCACCTACGTGCTCAGCAGCGGCTATCACGACGCCTATTACGTCAAGGCCCAGCAGGTGCGCACGCTGATCCGCCGCGATTTCGAGGAGGCGTTCAAGACGTGCGACGTGCTGCTGACGCCCGTGGCCCCGACGGCCGCCTACAAGCTGGGCGAGAAGACCGCCGATCCGCTCCAGATGTACCTGGGCGATATTTTCACCGTGCCCGCGAGCCTGGCGGGGATCTGCGGGCTGTCGGTGCCCTGCGGCTTCACGCCCGACGGGCTGCCCATCGGGCTTCAGGTCCTGGGCCCGGCGTTCGGCGAGGCGGCCGTGCTGCGCGCCGGGGGCGCCTACCAGGCGGCGACCGACTGGCATCTGCGCCGGCCGTCGCGGAGGGGCCAGGCATGAAGTACCTGTTCACCATCGGGCTGGAGGTGCACGTCCAGCTCAAGACGCGCTCCAAGATGTTCTGCTCCTGTCCCACCGGGCCCGGCGCCCCGCCCAACACGCAGGTGTGCCCCGTCTGCCTGGGCTATCCCGGCACGCTGCCGGTGATGAACGGCGAGGCCATCCGCCTCACCGCCATGACGGGCCTGATGCTGGGCTGCACCATCAGCCCCTATTGCAAGTTCGACCGGAAGAACTACTTTTATCCGGACATGCCCAAGAACTACCAGATTTCCCAGTACGACAAGCCGCTCTGCCTCGACGGCGGCGTGGAGATCGACGTGGGCGGCCGCTTCAAGACCGTGCGCCTCACGCGCATCCACCTCGAGGAGGACGTGGGCAAGTGCATTCACCACGGCCGCCGGAGCGGGGTGGATTGCAACCGCGCGGGCGTGCCCCTGATGGAGATCGTGAGCGAGCCCGACATGGAGACGCCGGAGGAGGCCCTCGCGTTCCTCGTCGCGCTCAAGCAGATGCTGCTCTACCTGGGCGTGAGCGACTGCAACCTGGAGGAGGGCAACCTGCGCTGCGATGTGAACAGCAGCGTGCGGCCCGAGGGGCAGGTCGAATTGGGCACCAAGGTGGAGATCAAGAATCTCAACACCTTCAAGGGCGTGCACCAGTCGCTGCACTTCGAGCTGAACCGCCAGCTCGAGGCCATCCGCACCGGCGAGAAAATCGTGCAGGAAACGCGCCGGTGGGATTCCGAGCTCGGCGCCACCTACACCATGCGCTCCAAGGAGCAGGCCCACGATTACCGCTACTTTCCCGAGCCGGACCTGATGCCCGTGGCCCTGCCGGCGGAGCGGGTCGAGGCCTGGCGCGCC
>CAXNFL010000184.1:0-4403 GCA_964201555.1 Kiritimatiellia bacterium | reverse complement strand
TGGGCGGGATTTCTTTATCGATGAGAACGGCGAGTTCTGGCGGGCCATGACCCTGATTGCGTCGGCCACCGCCTATAACACGACCCAGGGGGCGGAGCATGCCCAGGAATGCGGCGCCGTGCTGGGCCATTTTCACAACCTGATTTCGGACCTCGAGCCCGCCCGGCTCAACGATACGCTGCCGGGCTTTCACATCACGCCCCTCTACCTGGCCAAGTACCAGAAGACGCTGGCCACGGACCAGGCCCAGAACATCCTGCACGGCTCGGCCGAGGCTCGCCGGCTGGCCCTGTTCGTCGAGGCCCGCCATGAGCTGGCCGGACTGCTGGAGAAGGCGCGCGAATCCGGCATCCTGGGCCTGCGCCTGATTCACGGCGATCCCAAGGTGACCAACATCATGATCGATGACTTCACCGGCAAGGGGACCAGCATTATCGACCTGGACACGGTGAAGCCGGGCTTGATTCACTATGATTTCGGCGACGCCCTGCGCTCCACCTGCAACCCGGCGGGTGAAGAGGTGGAGAACCTGAACGAGGTGGTGTTCGACGTCGACCTCTGCGAGGCGTTCATCCGGGGCTACATGACAAACGCCAGGGGTTTCCTGACCGATGGCGACCGGGCGTATCTCTACGATTCCATCCGCCTGCTGGCCTTTGAGCTGGGATTGCGCTTTTTCGAGGATCACCTGGCGGGCAACGTCTACTTCAAGGTCAAGTATCCCGAACAGAACCTGGTTCGGGCCCGGGTCCAGTTCAAGCTGTGCGAGAGCATTGAGGCCCGGGAAAAACAGATTCGGGCGGTCTTGGCGGCGGGCGAAAGGAAGTCGTAAATAGTGTGCTTTCATGCTTGACTAGGCCTTCGTCTTTCATCCAAAATGCAACAATTATAACGGGTCTAATAGATAACGGTTTTTCACGTCATTCGTCGCTGATAGGGCAACGGGGTTTGAGCTATGTTTAATTTTTTGATGGGCCTCTTTTCCGATGACATCGGCATCGACCTGGGCACGGCGAACACCCTGGTTTATGTGAAGGATCGGGGCATTGTGCTGCGCGAGCCCTCGGTTGTGGCCATCCAGGCCGGAACGAACCGCGTGTTGGCGGTGGGGGAAGAGGCGAAGCAGATGTTGGGCCGGACGCCGGGCAGCATCGTGGCCATTCGTCCGATGAAGGCCGGTGTTATTGCCGATTTTGAGATTACGGAAGCGATGTTGCGGTATTTTATCCGCAAAATCCATAACCGGCGCAAGATGGTCCGGCCCCGTATCATTATCGCCGTGCCGAGCGGCATCACCGAAGTGGAAAAGAGAGCGGTGAAAGATTCGGCCATTCACGCGGGCGCCCGCGAGGTCTATTTGATTGAAGAGCCGATGGCATCGGCCATCGGCGTGGGACTGCCCGTCCAGGAACCGGCGGGCAATATGATTGTGGATATCGGCGGCGGCACCACGGAAGTGGCGTTGATTTCGCTGGCGGGTATTGTGTTTTGCAGAAGCGTTCGCGTGGGCGGCGACGAGATGGATGACCATATCGTCCAGTACATGCGGCGGGTTTACAATTTGATGATCGGCGAGCGGACCGCCGAGGAAATCAAGATCACCGTCGGGTCGGCATACCCGTTGGAACAGGAAATGACTCTTGATGTGAAGGGGCGCGATCAGGTAGCCGGGCTGCCCAAGACGCTGACCATCACATCGGAAGAGATCCGCGAAGCGTTGCAGGAGCCGGTTTCGGCCATTATCGAGGCGATTCGCACCACGCTGGAGCGGTGCCCGCCGGAATTGTCGGCCGACCTGGTGGACCGAGGCATGGTGCTGGCCGGCGGCGGATCCCTGATCCGCGGGCTCGACAAGCTGATCGCCGAGCAGACGGGGCTTCCCGTCCATCGCGCCGACGATCCGCTCAGCGCGGTTGCCGAAGGCATTGGCGTGGTCCTCAACGAGCTTAATTTCCTGCGCAAGGTAGCCAGTTCCGACCGGAGCTGAGCCGCCCCCTTGTAAACCTGTCCCGCCTGTCTCCGCCCCCGGTCCGCAAAAGAGATGTTAACGGATCAAGGAGCAAGAGGCTTTTTTGGCTAGAGAGATGCAAGTGACTTTGGTGGGTCTGGGCGCGGCATTATTGCTGGTGTTCAACCTGCCTGCACCGGCCGCGCACGGGATCAAATCCGCGGTCCGTGAATTGTTGGCGCCCTATCATGCCGCCCTCGCCTCCACCGGAAGCTGGCGTTTCGGCAAGGCGCAGCCCTCCCCCGATGCCCCCTCTGCCCTCCGCCTGGCGGAACTGCAACGCCTGGACGCGCTGGAGAAGGAAAATGACGAACTTCGCCGGTTGCTGGGACTTGAAAAAAGGCTGACATTCCAGTCGGTGGCGGCCATGGTGATGGCCCGGGACGGCGCCTCGGGTTGGTGGCGTTCGCTTCGTCTGGACCGGGGCTATCAAGATGGCATCGGAACCAATCATGTGGTCATCGCCGAGAGCGGCGTTCTCGGCGTGGTGCGCGAGGTTTCCCCCCATACGGCCGAAGTGCTTCTGATTTCCGACCCCGGGTGCCGGATCGCGGTCCGCTGCAACCGGACGGGCGATTTCGGCCTGCTTCAGGGGGGCGGTGTTCTGGAGCGGGAGGGTCTCATGGAGATGCTTCTGCCCGCGGAACAGGGCGAAATGACCTTTATCCCGCGTGATTCCGCCATCCGGGAGGGGGATGAAATCATCACTTCCGGCCTGGGCGGAGTCTTTCCCGAGGGCTTCCGGGTCGGCACCGTCAGGCTCGTTCAACCGGCCCACTCCGGGCTGTATTTGAATGCCCGGGTGGCGCCTTCGGCCGATCTTTCCCGGTTGCGCCACGTGCTGGTCATTACCGGAAAACGCTCCCAGGGAAAGGCGGCGCCATGACCGCCATTTCGATTCTACTCGTGCTTCTAGTCGCCGCTTTTGCGCAGGGGCTTTCGCCTGCCATCGGGTGGCTGGGAATGGCCAAGGCGCCCTTGATTTTAAGCGTGGTCATCTACTACTCCCTTTCTCACGGCCGCATGGCCATGCTGTGGGCGGCTCTGGCCGGCGGGCTCATGCAGGACAGCCTCGGCTTTACGCCGCTGGGTTGCAGCGCGTTCTGCTTCTGCCTGGCCGGCCTCGGAATCCAGACCGCCCGCGAGCTGCTGTTCAAGGATTCGCTGTTCACGGTGACCGGCCTGACCGCGTTGTGCGCCGCCTGGATCACGCTTGTCACCTGGCTTTTCCTGGTGCTGGGCGAGTTTGACCTGATGCCGGAGATCGGCGGCCCCGGATGGGCCGTCTGGTTGAAGGCGGTTGGAGCCGCCCTGTTGGCGTGTGTGGCGGCGCCGCCCGTTTTCGGGCTGGCTCGCGGGTTGGACCGGCTTCTCGGCACCCTGGAGACCTCACCGGCATGAGCACACGCCTTGATGATCGCGATCTTGTGAGACTGGGCGTGGTGACGCTGGTCATGTTCGCCGGCCTGTTTGTCCTGGCCGGCGCGCTGTTGCGCATCCAGGTATGGCAGGGGGCTCATTATGCCGAGAACGCCCGCCAGCAGAGCTTGCGGGTTGTTCGGGTTCCGGCGGACCGGGGCCGCATTTACGACCGCAACGGAATCTGCCTGGCCGACAATACGCCGGCTTTCTCCCTGTGCGTGTTCGTCGAGGAGTTCCGCAAGCCGGGCCGCTGGGCGTACACGGCCGATGCCGTTGCTCGCCAGTTGCGCGAGGTTTCCGCCGCCATTGAACGTCCCGTTGAATTGTCGGCCGTCGATTTCACCAATCACATTCACCGCCGCCTGCCCTTGCCGCTCGTCGCCTGGACCAATCTGGATGCCCGGGCCATGGCCCGTTTCGCCGAAAACGAGTGGCGGTTCAAGGGGGTGGATATCGTGGCCACCCCGTCGCGCGTCTACCCCAACCGGAGCCGGGCCGCCCACGTGCTGGGCTATGTCGCCAAGGCCGATCTTCTGACGAGCGAGAAGAAGGGCTACGATTATCTCCTGCCGGAACTCGCCGGCCGATCCGGGCTCGAGAAGCGCTATGATCGCGAGCTGAGCGGCCAGGCCGGCCAGCGGATGCTGCGCGTGGATGCCTCCGGATTCATGTCTGGCGTGATGCAGGAGACGGATCCGGTGCCGGGGCGGGATTTGGTCCTGGCCCTCGATGCCCGCATCCAGGGCATGGCCGAGAGTGCCCTTCTGGGAGAGCGCGGCGCCGCGGTGGTGATCGATCCGCGAAGCGGCGAGGTGCTGGCCATGGCCAGCTCGCCGGCATTTGATCCCAATATGTTTGTCACGGGCGTCTCGAAGGAGAGCTGGAGCCAGTTGAACGCGGACGAAGCGGACCTGCCGCTGTTGAACCGGGCGATTGGCTCGTTTTATCCGCCGGGCAGTTTGTTCAAGCCGGT
>CAXNFL010000183.1:0-4512 GCA_964201555.1 Kiritimatiellia bacterium | reverse complement strand
CCGATCGCAGCCAGGTTGTCGGCCACGCCATGGCCAAGCACCTGGATGCGTTCTATAAGAAGGAGGAGCAGGAGGTCGAGCCGCCCCAGGGCGCCTTTACCAGCGTGGCCAAGTGCGGCCTTTCCGGCGAATTGCTGGGCCCGCCCAATTACCACAGCTTTAACGACCGGGTGATGGAGCTGTACCGGACCCGCTATTCGCATCTCTCCCTGGAAGACTATCGCCGCCGCATCGAAAACGTGCACGACGTCGCGTTGATCGAGCAGTGGAAGGAGCAGATGAAGAAGCGGACGGTCTACCGGATCGCGTCCGCCCCGCCCGAGACGCCCCCCCTGCAGAGCTTTACCGAGGTGGAGAAGCATTTCACCGAGCATATTGCCGCGGATATGGTCAAGGAGGGCACCGCCTTCACGCTCGCCGGGCCGGTTTCTCGCGAACTCGAAGACCGGCGCCTGCGCCGCGCGGTGATGGACGCCTGGCATCGGGAAAACCGTTTCCCGCTGCGCCTTTCCATCACCCTTCGGCTGGCGTTCCGCCACCTCGGGCTGCACACCTTCAAGACCGCCGCGGGCGGCAATTTCGTCACGGCCGTCGTTCCGGTCGTGCTCGACCCCGAGACGGCCATCCCGGTGATCAAGGAGATCCTGCAGGCTTTGGAGAAGCAGCCCGGCACCGAGCGGCTGAAGCTTCTGGAAGCGCTGCGGCCCGGCGCCGCCTCCGACTCCCCCGAAGTCCACGAGCTGATCACCCAGCTGCGCTGGCTGGTGGACAAGGGGCACGTCATCGAGTTTTCCGACGGCCGGCTGGCGGTTCCCCGCAGCGCCGTGCGCAAGGTTCAGCCCGCCAAGCGCGAAGAACGGAAGCCTGCTCGGCCGACGGGCGCCCAGGAGGCGGAAGCATGAGGAGACGGGCGTCTTTCGGGATAATGGCCGCCTGTGCGGCCCTGTTGTTCCTGAGCACGGTCTCCGTTCGCGCCCAGGGCGGGGACGCCCTGCAGCGCGAGTTGGATTTCTGCTCGGGCCTGGTCAAGCTCCGTTTTCCTGATTTCGCCATCCGTCTCCTGGATAATCTTGAAAAGGCCGATCCCTCCATCAAGGGGCGGACGGCCCGCGTGCGCGTCGAGGTGCTCACGTCCCAGGGCAAGGCCGACGAGGCGCGCGCCCTGATCAAAACGTTTCCGCCCGAGAGCACCGATACGTACGGCATGCTGCTGGCGCTGGGCGACGCCCTCTACAGCATGGGCAAGCTGAACGAGGCCAAGGCCATTTACCGCGAGTTTTTCTCCAAGTTCCCCAAGGGGCCGCCCCCCGAGCTGGCCAAGTTCTACCAGGAGTCGGCCTACAAGTATGCCCAGATGATGACCATGACGGGCAACGACAAGGAAGCCCTGCTGGCCTACGAGTTCGTGCTGCTGTGCAAGCCCGAGCCCGACGTCGAACGCCGCCTGCAGATCGAGGTCGCGGAGCTGTGCCTCAAGGTGGGGCAGGGCGAGACCGGCAAGGTGAAAGACGAGTATTTCGCCCGCGCCAAAAAGCTGTGCGAGGTGGTGCAGTGGAAGGGGCTTGACCTCTGGTTCGGCCAGTCGGTGGTGATCCTCGCGCATCTCGACCAGCTGAAGGGCAACCGCAAGGGCGCGGTGGACACCATCAACACCTACATGCCCATGCTCAAGGAGCTGGACGAAGCCTTGCGGGCCGAGAATTACCCCATGAAGCTCTCGCCCATGGCGCAGTGCCGCTATATCCTGGGCACGCTGTACGAGGAGGAAGCCCGCGGCGCCCTGAAGGACGGCAAGAAGGACGAGGCGCTCAAGTCGTTCACCCAGGCCTTGAATCATCTCTACAATGTGTTCGTCAAGTACCCCGACTCCACCTGGGCCCCGGACGCCGGCGCGCGCTCCGAGCGGATGGCGAACGACCTGAAGGAGATGGGCTTCAAGGTCAAGCTGCCGGAAATCAACCTGGCGCCCGTCATCGAAGCCCAGCTCAAGGAAGCCCGCCTTCTGTTTTCGCAGCAGGATTTCCAGGGGGCCGCCGCCAAGTATCTCACCGTGCTCAACGCCTTTCCCGAGCAGCCGGGCTCCGTGCAATCCCTCGGCGAGCTGGGGCAGTGCTACCTGAACCTGCAGGACAAGCTTTACGCCCGCGTGGTGGTGCAGGAGCTCAGCGACCGCTACGGCACGCGCGAAAAGTTCAAGGATGACGCCGGCTCCGCCCTGGTGCGCATGGCGCGCGCGGCGGAGGATATCAACGACGCCGAGTCCTCGGCCTGGCTGAACCAGACCTATTTCGAAAAGTTTCCCGACCACAAGCAGGTTCCCTCCATGCTGTACCAGGCCGGCGAGCGGCAATTCGAGAAGGAAAACGTTGATTTGGCCAACGAGTATTTCTCCCGCATTGCCTCCACGTATACGAACGCCTCGGTTTATCTGGCCGCCCTGAATCGCCTGTCCATGTGCCAGACCAAGCGCAACGACTGGACAAACGCCGTGGCCACCCTGACGCGGTACACGGCCGAGCTCTCGTACAGTCCGCAGCTGGCCGCCGCCCGCTTCCGCCTGGCCGAGGCGAATCGACAGATCGACCGGCTCGTGCCGGCCATCAACGAGTACTTCAAGCTCGTCAAGGGGCTGACCGAGGAAGAGGTCAAGTACGGCTCCAACGCCGACGAGAAGGCCGCCAACCGCAACCTGCTGGAGCAGGCCATGTTCTGGAAAGCCTATTGCTACTCCCGCCTTCGCGAGCCGGCCGACAAGGTGCCGGCTCACCAGGCGAAGGCGATCGACGATTACGCCGCCTTCCTGAAGGCGTTCCCGAAATCGACTTTGGCGCCCAGCGCCCTCAGCAGCATGGGCGTGCTGCTCCTGATCCTGAACCGGAACGCCGAGGCCGCCCAGGCGTACGACCGGCTTTCGAAGGAGTTTCCCAATTCCGAGCAGGCGCGGAACGCCGTGTTTGCCCGCGGCACCAGCCTGCTCGAGATGGGGCAGAAAGAGCAGGCCGTCAAGGTCTTCGATGAGATGTTCGCGAACGCCGGGAAGTTTTCGCCGCCCCAGTTCTACCAGGCCGGCCGGGTGATGCTGGACCAGCAGGTGTACGACACCGCCATCCGCGCCTTTGAACAGGCGCTTCAGGGCAAGCCCGACAAGACGCTCACCGAGGCGCTGGAGTTCTACCTGGGCCTGGCCTGTTCCGACAAGGGCGACTCGGCCAGCGTCATCAAGCACCTCGAGGCCATGCGCAAGCTGAACCCCAGCTCGGGCTTCACCGTGGAGGCCGGCTTCATGCTGAGCAAGGCCTACGCCGACCGCGGCCGCCTGGAAAGCACGCCCGAGGGGCGCAACAGGCAGTTCGACCAGGCCATCAAGGTGATGAATGCGGCCAGCCGCCTCATGACCAAGCCGGAAGAGCGAGCCCGGCGCGATTTCGAGCTGGCCGGCGTCCAGCTGCTGAAGGGCGACAAGGAATCCGCCATCGCCTCTTACCAGCGGCTTGTTCTCCTGAGCGATTACGGCAATCCCAAGGTGCGGCCCACGATCGAGCAGGCGTTTGGAGCGGTGATGCCGATGCTCGAAGAGAAGAACCTGAACCAGGATCTCGTGGACAATGCGGGCCTGTATCTGCAACAGTTTCCGAGCGGAAAGTATGTCGTGCAAGCCCGCCAGTGGCGACAGAAGGGGCAGCAGCGGATGGCCATGTCTGGCGCTCCGGCGGCGCCCGCACCCGCGGCGCCCTGACGCTTGGCCGGGTCGACTTGAACTCAGAACACAAGGGATGAAACCATGAAGACACGAATCGGATTCGGCGGGCGGCTCGCATGCGCGGCGGCCCTGGCGGTCGCGGCCCTGCAGGGCCAGGCGGACCAGTTGATTTTGAAGAACAAGACCGTGGTGGAGGCCAAATCCATCCGGTTCAAGTCGAGCTCCCAGGAATACATCGTCATTACGATGGAGGACACGACCGTTCCCGTGCCCGCGAAAAATGTCGAGCGGGCCGTGGTGCCCAAGCCGGCCGGCTTCGATGCCGCGGCGGCCAGCATTCAGGCCGGGAAGTATGAGGCGGCCATCGCCCCCCTGGAAAAGATCATCAGCGAGACCACCGGGCTTGAGTGGGACAACGCCGCCCGCGATCTTCTCGGCCAGGCGCTGATCGGAAAGAAGGATGCCCGGAAGGCGGTATCCACGTACAAGGAGATCATCGACAACCTGCCGCCCGAGCGCGTGCCGCTGCTCTGGCGCCGTCATTACTGGGAGGCGCTGAAGGGCGCCGAAATGTTCGCCGTGCTGAAGGCGGATCTCGAGAAGGTGATCAACGGAGGCCTGCGGGACACGGCGGCCCTGGCGCAGCTGATGCGCGGGGACATGTATGCCGCGCAGGGGCAGAAGAACGAAGCCCTGCTGGACTATCTCCGCACGGTCATCCTGTACGAGAAGGTGACGGAGCTGCAGCCCGAGGCCCTTTACAAGGCGGCGACGCTGCTTGAGGAATTGCGCGATCCGCGGGCGGCCGAATT
>CAXNFL010000182.1:0-4594 GCA_964201555.1 Kiritimatiellia bacterium | reverse complement strand
GGCCGGCTCGGCGTGCCAGCACAGCACCACGTCGGCATCGCCGACCGCCTGGGCCACCCGGGTCATGAAGGCGGGCAGGCCGTCGAACTCCTGCGCGCGGCACAGGGCGCCCGCCCGGGGCCGCATCCCGGAAAACCAGCCCGCCGCCAGCGCCGCCAGGACCAGGAGGCCGGCCGCCCGCCCGGTCCGTTTTTCGACCGCCCGCATCAGCGAAACGGCCGTTTCCGCGGCGAGGATGGCGGCCAGGGGGAAGACCACCGGCACCCAGCGCCGGGCGGCCCACAGGTAAACCGGCTGCACGACTTTATAGGCCAGCAGCACGCCGGCCGTCGCCAGTCCCGCGATCAGGAACGCGCGCTGGCTGTCGGTCCAGGCCGTCCAGCGGCGCAAGCCGAAAAACGCCACGGCCAGAACCGCGCCGGCGGGACCGATCAGGGTCGCGAAAAACAGCAGGTTCCGCCCGTCGGGGCCGGAATCCAGGGCTGGTCGCACGGCCGCTCCCAGCACCGCCAGGAGGACGGCCAGGGCCAGGGGCGTCCAGCGCCAGGCCCGATCCCAGCCGGGGCTGGGCCGCCGGCTGGCGATCCGCTTCACGAGGAGCGGTCCGCCGCCGATGGCCGCGGCCACCAGGCCGGCGGCGGGGGCCCACCACCCCGGATGGCTGATGAGGTGCCCCCAGAGGAAGCCCATCATGATGTCCGCGCGCGCCATATTCCAAATCAGGGCCAGCGCCGCGAACAGGCCCATCGTCCAAAGGAAGCCCCAGGCGCCGGGGCGGGCCGCCGCCCGCGCCCGCACGAGGCTGGCCAGCAGGACGCCGGCCACGGGAAGGACGGAGGTGCTGTGCGAGAGGATCGCGGCGCCGAAAGCGGCGCCGGCCGTCAGGGTGAACCCCCCGGCGCCGGTTTGTCGCCAGGCCCGGTCGAGCGCCCAGAAGCCCGCGAACAGGAAAAACTGGGTCAGCATTTCCGCGGTCGTGAAGCGCATCAGGTAGAGCTGGGCCGGGCAGAGCGCCAGGGCGGCGCCCGCCAGGAGGGCCGTTCGCTTTCCGAACAGGCTCCCCGCCGCCACGATGACCATGCCCAGGGCGAACAGCGCGATGGCGGTGTGGCCCGCCCAGGCTCCGCCCAGCCCGAAAAGTCCGACCCACACCGCGAGCCAGGCGGGATAGAGATGGAAGTAATCCGGCATCAGGAGGCCCTTCTTGGCCTCGGTTACCAGATAGCCGGCCTGGAGCGTCCGGCGCGGCGGATCGGGCTCGTGCATCAGCGTCCGCTGCTGCGCCGGTTTCAGCGAGGCCAGGATCGGATCGTGGATTTCGAGCGCGCCGGTGCGGGCGATGGTGGAGGCCGTGCAGACATATTCGCCCGGGTCCCAGCCGCCGAACAGGTAGGTGTGGGCCGGGGTGATCAGGAAGCAGGTCGCCGCCAGGAGCGCCGCCGCGCTTAGCAGGAACGCCGAGCGGGGCGGCTCTTTTTCCGGCTCCGGCCGGGCCGGGCGAGGGCGGAGAAGGAGGATCAGGCCCGCCAGGCCCCAGAGGCCCGTGGCCGCGGTGAGGAGTCGGAGGCTGAAGAAGCCGGCGTCCGCCAGCGCCAGCGCCAGCACGGAGATGAACAAGGGGCCCCATAAAAGGGCCAGGATGCCCTTGTCGAACGCGCCCAGCCGGCGCGCCGACACGCGCGCGGCCAAGGCCATGCCGCCCAGGCCCGCCAGGGCCAGGAGGCCCGCGAGCCACGCCGCGCCGGTAAATAACTGCATGGTCATCCCACCCCTCTGCGTTCGATCGCCGCCCAGCATACCCTACCGGGGAGTCCGTTTCAAAACGTTTTGTCGGGTTTGACGATTATGGACACAATCGAGGATCCGTGGTAGGTTGGCGGACAATAAAGGAAGAATTATGACGTCGAAAAATGAAAACGAATCGCCGGATGCCAACCTTGTTCTCGTGGAGGTGAACGGCCAGACGCTGAGCGCCCACGAGCTGAACGAGATCGTCGAGGCCCAGATGGCCCAGCATGGCAATTCTCTGAAAGCGGAACAGATTTCGGACGCCATCCGCCACTTCCGGGCCCATGCGGTCCGCGACTTCATCACCCAGGTCCTCCTGGAAGGCGAGACCGCCGCCCGCCAGATCGCCGTTCCCCCGGCCGAGGTGGAGAAAGCCCTGAAGGACGTCTCCGGCCGCCTTCCCCCCGGCACCTCCCTCAAGGAAGCCCTCGCCGCCGGCGGCATGACCCTCGAGATGTTCACCGCGCGCCTGGAGAAAGAGCTGCGGGTGCGGGAGCTCGTCAACACCGTCATGGCCAAGGTTCCCGCCGTCACGGAGGCGGAGGCGGAGGCCTTCTACGCCAAGGAGACGGGCTCCATGACCGGCCCGGAAACCGTCAGCGCCCGGCATATTCTCGTCATGAGCGACGCCAAGGACAGCGCCCAGGTCAAGGCGGAGAAGCGCGCCAAGATCGAAGGCCTGCGCGGCGAGCTCAGGGCGGGGGCCGACTTTGCGGCGCTCGCGAAGGCGCACTCCGAGTGCCCCTCCGCCCAGGAGGGCGGCAGCCTGGGCTCCTTCGGCCGCGGCCAGATGGTCAAGCCCTTCGAGGAGGCCGCGTTTTCCCAGCCCCTGAACAGCGTGGGGGAGGTGGTGGAGACGCCTTTCGGCTTTCACCTGATCGAGGTGACGGAGCGCGCGGACGGCTCGATCCGCTCCTTCGCGGAATGCAAGGACCAGATCCTGGAGCATCTCACCCAGCGCCGGAAGCAGGAAGCCTTCATGGCGTTCATCAACGTGCTCCAGGCGTCGGCGACGCTTTCCATGGATCCCTCGATCGAAGAGGAAATTGAACAGGCCGACAAGGAGTAGCGTATGGGCGCCAGCCAGCCGAAGCTTAACAGCGTCAACATGATCCGGCCGCAGATGGACGGCCTGCCGGCGCCCCTGTTCCCGGACGGCTACAGCATCCGGCCCATGAGCCTCGACGACATCGGGCTGTGGACCGATATCGAGATGGACGCCGAGCCGTTTTTCGCCGTTCAGCCGGATCTGTTCCGCAAGGCCTTCGGGGACGACCTGGCGGCCGTGCCGAGCCGGTGCTTTATCCTGATCGACCCGCGCGGGTTGGGCGTGGGCACGATCAGCGCCTGGTACAACCGGGATTTTTACGGGCAGGACTACGGGCGGATTCACTGGGTGGCGGTGCGGCCCGCCCACCAGGGGAAGGGGCTGGCCCGGGCCGGCCTGGCCTATGCCATGCGCGTGCTGGCCCAGTGGCATGAGCGCGCCTACTTGGTCACCGCCATTGAGCGCATCGGCGCCGTGAAGCTCTACCTGGACTTCGACTTTGCGCCCGACCTGGCGCCCGAAGGGGCCCGCGCGCTCTGGTCCGCCTACGCCAAGATTCATCCGCATCCGCTGGCGGAGAAGACCCTCGCCGGCTGAAGTTAAGGAGGCCTGCCATGAAGAGTTTGTTGGTGAGGGCACTGGCAGTCTTTGCGTGGGCCGCTTCGCTCCAGGCGCAGTCCTACACCATTCAGAAGCCGGGCGAGATGCCGACCTATGTGCGGCCGTCGCCCGGGGGCGGCACGATCTTCTTCACGCCGGGCAAGCCGCCCACCACCGTCTACCCCAGCCCCGGGGGCGGGTCGACGATCCTGGCGCCGGGCCAGCTGACCGTCTACGTCCGTCCCTCGCCCGGGGGCGGGACCACCCTCTTCACCCCCGGCCAGCCGCCCACCTATGTGCGGCCGTCGCCCGGCGGGGGCCTCACCATTACCACCCCCGGCCAGGTTCCCACCTACGTGCGACCGTCGCCCGGGGGCGGCTACACGGTGCTGAAGCCGGGCGAGCCTCCGACCTACATCCGTAAAACGCCGTAATGCGCGACACTCTGACAACCCCACCGGACCGGCGCACCCTGGCTCTCATGATAGTCCTGTGGACCATTGTATTTTCGGCCTATTCGATTTTCCTGCACGAGGCGTACCGGTCCACGGCGCTGGATCTCAGCCTGCATTCCCAGATTCTCTGGAACCTGGCCCACGGCCGGTTCATGGAAACGTCCCTTTTTCCGTATTCATTTGCCGGGGGCCATTTCTGGCCGGCGCTCTATCTGCTCGTGCCCGTTTACCAGGGGCTGGGCGTCCCCGGCCTGCTTGTGCTCCAATGCCTGGCCGCGGCCTGCGGCGCCATTCCGGCTTACCGGCTGGCCCGGGACATCACGGGAAGCCGCGCCTGGGCGCGCGCCTTCGCTTTCGCCTACCTGCTTCAGCCGACCCTTTCCGTCGGCGTCCTCTTTGACTATCACCTCGAGCTGTTCGCCGTTCCCTTCGCCCTGATGGCCGTGCTGGCCTTCCGGAGGAGCCATCCCGCGGCGTGGATGTGGGCGGCCCTTGCATGTTCCTTTTATGAAATCAACGCCTTCGTCTTTATGTTTTTCGGGATCGGGCTGCTCTTCGTTCGCGGGCGGCGTCTCACGGGGGCCATCCTGGCGCTCGTGTCGCTGGCGTATCTCCTCCTCCTGATCGGTGTCATCATGCCGCATTTTCGGGGACAGGTGGCCATTCCGCATGCGGACCGCTATGCGCACCTGGGCCCGTCGTT
>CAXNFL010000181.1:0-4646 GCA_964201555.1 Kiritimatiellia bacterium | reverse complement strand
ATGCCAAGGCCTCGGATATCAAGGCCCGCCTGGCCGAAATCATCGCCGAGACCGAAGCCCAGCAGCAGAAGGCGACGCCCGCCGTCGTGCGCCCCTCCTTCACGGGCCCGCCGGGAGTCATCCGCGCCACCGGCGTCAGCGCGACCCCGACCCGGACCGTCACGACCACCGAGGGCGAGCCCAAGCGCGACCTGATCCAGGGCCACGTCAAGCTGGTCGCCGACGACCGCGCCAACATCCTGATCATCATCACCCGCCCCGAAAACATGGAGTTCTTCACCAAGATCGTGGAAGCCATCGATATCGGCGTCGAGCCCGACGTCATCGTCAAGGTCTTCCGCCTGGAGTACGCCGATGCGACCGAGGTGGAAGGCATGCTCAGCAAGCTGATCGGCGCCTCCAAGGACGCCGCCTCGGCCGCCCCCGGCGCCGTGCCGCCGGCCGCCAAGGCGATCGGGAGCGACGCCACGACCACCGAGCGCAGCTCGGAGTTGAGCGAGTACGTCCGCCAGATGCAGGCGCAGCGGGCCGCCGCCGCGGCCGGAACGGGCACCGCCGCCCCCGTCAAATCCAGCGTCGGGGAACTGAGCGCGTCCAACGTCAAGATCCTTTCCGACAAGCGGTCCAACGCCGTCATCATCATGGCCAGCAAGGGCGATATGGCCGCCATCGAGGACGTGATCCGGGACATGGACATCATGCTGTCCCAGGTGCTGATCGAAGCCATCATCATCGGCGTGACGCTCAACAAGACGTCTGAGACGGGCGTCGACTGGCTCCAGCGCTCGATGACCGCCTTCGAGCAGAAGGACAACGGGACCAAGAAGCCACTGTTCGCCTTCACCGGCGGCACCGGCCTGGGCGCCGGCACTCCGATCAACGCCTTGAACACGCCCGGAGGGTCCGGAGCCTTCCCCGGTTCGCTCACCTACTACATGACCTTCTTCGACTTCAATGTGGACGCCGTCATCAAGCTCACGGCCAGCGACGACCGGGCACGCGTCATCTCCTCGCCCGTCATCCTGACGACCGACAACAAGAAGGCCGAGATCGACATCTCCTCCGACTACTACTTCTACAAGGGACAGAAGCCCATCAACGGAGCGGGCGACACCATCCAGTACGTCGAGGACGTGGACCGCATCGCCGTGGGAACCACCCTGTCGGTCACCCCCCGCATCAACAAGAACAAGTTCGTGGTCATGGAAATCGAGCAGAAGACCGAGGATGCCGACCAGAGCCAGCCCATTCCCAACCAGGGCAACTGGCCGATTCTCTCGCGCCGAAAAATGACCGCCTCCATCGCCGTATCCAGCGGCGAGACGATCATGCTCGGCGGTCTGACCAAGAAATCCGAGAAGAACACTGTGACCAAGATACCCTTCCTGGGGGATATTCCGATTCTCGGCATCCCCTTCCGCGACACCTACCGCAAGAACATACGCGAGGAGGTGGTCGTCTTCATCACCCCCTACGTCCTGGACACGCCCGAGGATATCCGGGCGGACGCCACCCGCCGTCGCGACTCCATCGATGCCGTGGGCCTTTGGAAACGAGGCTGGTCCAACAGCAAGCTGGCCGAACCCTCCGATGAAGATATCCGCCTGACCAAGGTCAATCAGAAGCTGGAGCAGAAAAAGCCGGCCACCCCCGCCCCCGCCGCCCCGGCGCCGGCCAAAACCGCCCCCGCTCCCGCCAAGTCCGCCACCCTCCCGGCCCCGTCAACCCCCCCGCCCGGTTAAATTCGGCAAAATGCAGTTGACACAGGCAGGGTAGTTCAGATAGATTTTACCGTTCATTGTTCAGCAAGGGAATTGATACGCATGAAAACATTTGTGCCGCTTGAAAAAGATATCAAACGGGACTGGGTCCTGGTTGATGCCGCCAACAAACCGCTCGGCCGTATGGCCGTGCAGATTGCCAATATGCTGCGCGGCCGTAACAAGCCGACGTTCACCCCCTATATGGATACGGGGGACTTTGTGATCGTGATCAACGCCAAGAAGGTGTTGCTGACCGGCCGCAAGGAAGACACCAAGGTCTACGAGCGCTATACCGGCTTCCGGCACGGATTGCGCCGCACCACGGTTCCCATGATGCGCGAGCGTCATCCGGAGCGCATGGTCGAATCCGCCGTCAAAGGCATGTTGCCCAAAAACAACATCGCCGCCGACATGTTCAAGCGCCTCAAGGTGTATTCCGGAACCGCGCATCCCCACGCCGCCCAGGCGCCGAAGGCTGTTTAATCGAAGTAAGGAGACATGACCGTGGCCGATAAAGTGACAGAGTTCAGCGCCACCGGACGCCGCAAGACGGCTGTCGCCCGCGTGCACCTCGTGCCGGGCACCGGCAAGTGGAAAGTCAACGCGCGCACACCCGAGCAGTATTTTTGCACCGAGGCTGTGATCAACTACATCCAGCAGCCGATGAAAGCCACCGATACGCTCATCCGGTTCGACCTTCGCGCCGAACTGACCGGCGGCGGCATCAACGGCCAGGCCGGCGCCCTGCGCCATGCCATCTCCCGCGCCCTGTGCGTGGCCGATGCCTCCAACCGCAAGGTGCTCAAGGAGAGCGGCTGCCTCACCCGCGACTCGCGCATGAAGGAACGTAAGAAATACGGTCAGCCCGGCGCCCGCGCCCGCTTCCAGTTCTCGAAGCGCTAGGACAGGCTCCCACGAAAGGCCCCGGATCTTCCGGGGCCTTTTTTTTGCCCCGGCTACTCCATTTTTCGTTCGACTTTTTCCCCGAATTCCCGATACTCTCCCTTTCGTGCCACAGCCCGGAACAGGAGCTTCCATGTCCGCTAAAATTCAGGAAATTGAAGGGGGCGTCACGGCCCCGGCCGGCTTCCGGGCGTCCGCCGCGGCGGCCGGAATCAAGTATCCCGGCCGCAACGACGTGGCGCTCCTCGTGGCCGACCAGCCGGCCCTCGCCGCCGGGCTCTTCACCACCAACCGCGTCAAGGCCGCCCCCGTCCGCCTCTGCCAGGCCCGCCTGCGCCGCGGCCGCGCCCAGGCCATCGTCATCAACAGCGGCAACGCCAACGCCTGCACCGGCCCCCGGGGCCAGCGCGACGCCGAGGCCACGGCCCGCGCCGCCGCCGCCGCGCTGGCCCTGGCGCCCGCCGATATCCTCGTCTGCTCCACCGGCACCATCGGCATCCCGCTCCCCGTGGACAAGCTCACGGCCGCCCTGCCGGCCGCCGCCGCCGCGCTCTCCCCCCAGGGCGGCGACGCCGCGGCCAAGGCCATCATGACCACCGATACGGTCGACAAGCAGGCCGCGCTGCGCTTCACGGTCGACGGCCGCCCCGTCACCCTCGGCGGCATGTGCAAGGGAGCCGGCATGATCGAGCCCAACATGGCCACCATGCTGTGCTTCCTCACGACCGACGCCGCCCTCACCCTGCCCGCCCTGCGCGCCGCGCTGCGCGAGGCCGTCGGCCTCAGCTTCAACCGCATCTCCATCGACGGCGACATGAGCACCAACGACACGGTCATTCTCCTGGCCAATGGCGCCGCCAAAAACAAGCCGCTTTCGCCGCGCCATAAGGATTGGCCCGTTTTCCTGGCCGCGCTCAAGCAGCTCACCCTCGACCTCGCCCGCCGCGTGGTCTGCGACGGGGAAGGCGCCACCAAGTGCGTCACGGTCACGGTCGAAGGCGCCCGCGGCCCCGCCGACGCCCGCAAGGTCGCCCGGGCTATCTGCAACTCCCTTCTCGTTAAAACCTCCTGGTTCGGGGGCGACCCCAACTGGGGCCGCGTCCTCTGCGCCGCCGGCTACTCCGGCGCCCCGATCGATCCGGACAAGGTCGACATCGCCTACGGCGGCAAGCTCGCCGTCCGCCGCGGCGTCCGGGCCCCGGGCTTTTCGCTGGCGGTTCTCGAGTCCATTCTCAAGCAGAAGACGTTCACGCTGACCGTCTCGCTCCACCAGGGAACCGCCTCGCACACCATGCTCACGTGCGACTGCTCCGAGGAATATGTGAAGATCAACGGCTCCTACATGACCTGATATGAAAACAATCATCGCCAAAGCCCATACCCTCATCGAGGCCCTTCCCTACATCCAGTCCTTCCGCGACTCCGCGGTGGTCGTGAAGTACGGCGGCAGCACGATGGAGGAAAAGAAGAACAGCGACAACATCCTCACCGACCTCACCTTCATGAGCTGCGTGGGCATGCGGCCCGTCATCGTGCACGGCGGCGGCAAGGCCATCTCCCGGCGCATGAAGGAGTCCGGCCTGCAGGCGACCTTCGTCAAGGGCCTGCGCGTGACCGATGCGGCCGCCATGGCCATCGTCCACGAAGTCATCCAGACCGTCATCAACCCCGAGATCGTCAACAGCCTCAAGGACAAGGGCGCCCGCGCCCGCGGCGTTCCCGGCGAAACGCTCTTCCGGGTGATCAAGCGGGTCGAAACCGACGGCAAGACCGGCGAAACGCTCGACTGGGGCTTCGTGGGCGACATCCAGTCGGTCGACCTGGCGCCCCTGCAGGCCTGCTTCAATGCCGGCGAAATTCCGGTCATCAGCCCGATCGGGAAAGGCCCCGACGGCCACCTGTACAACTTGAACGCCGATGACGCGGCCGCCGCCGTGGCCATGGCGCTCAAGGCGCGGAAACTGGCTTACCTGTCGGATG
>CAXNFL010000180.1:0-4663 GCA_964201555.1 Kiritimatiellia bacterium | reverse complement strand
ATCGTGATCAGGCCGGCGCGCTCCGGAATAAAGGTCACCTCCACCGGGAACGGGGGCGGCAGGGCCTCGATCCGGGGGCCGCGGGGAGCCGAGCTGCCCCAATCCCCCGCGGGGGCGCGATCCCGGTCGGGCATCGCGCCTTCGCCGGGGCCGCGCGGCGGCGGGCGCATGCCCCCGTCGCGATCGGACCGCTCCCGGGTTCCGCCGCCGCCTTCGCGGCGTCGATTGCGGTCGCCGCGATCGCGGTCGCGTCCATCACGACGGTCTTCGCGGCGGCCGGAGCGCGCGGCTCCGCCTTCGTCGCGGTGAACGTCCGTATACGGGCTGGCCTCGGGCGGCTTCCGCGCCCAGGTGGGCACGAAATTCAAGTCGAGCAGCAGATCGTTCTTGTTGTCGCCGGATTCCGGATTCACGGGTCAGCCATCCCTTCTGTGTTCAAATATAACTGTTTATCACCTTCCCGCGAGGAATTCAACCCTATATAGGGGAAAACGGATTCTTTTGTCTTCCGACCCCCATTAACACACCAAAAAACAAGGGAATTTTCGTTGACAACTTGTCGGGGGGATTTCTATAGTGCAAGGTATACAGGATATTGCCAGCCATCCTCTAAGGGAGTCAGCATGGGTAAGTTGCTCAGAGTGCTTGTTGTTATTCTTCTTCTTCTCAGCATTGCCGCTTTCAGCCTGGGCTACCTGCTGTTCCAAAAGCGTGAAACTCTGAAGGGGCATGTTCAAGACCTGGCCAGCCAGGTCGTGACGGTTGCGGGCTTCATCGAGGCCGAGCAGTCCCCGGACCTGACCAAGTCCGAAAACCCCAGAATGGACAAGGAAGTCAGCCTCGCCCAGCTGTTGACCTATAAGCTGGACCCCACGGTCACCCTCGTGGAAACCAACAAGCCGGCCACCATGGAGCAGACCATGGGCCTGCTGCGCGGCAAGGCCCAGGCCCAGCTGAGCATCCTGAACGATACCCGCGCCGCCCTGGCCCAGAAAATCCAGGAGCTGGATATCGCTACCAATAAGATCATCGCGCTGGAAGGCAACGTGGTCAAAGTGGAAGGCGAAAAGAAAGAGCTGCAGGACAAGATCACGGGCCTTGAGAAGGATATCGCCGAAAAGAAGGCCAAAATCGAGGAAGTGACCGCCTCGCTGGAAGAAGTCACCGCCAAGGTGGCCGACCTCAACGAAAACATTGCCAAGCTGAAAGACACCATCCTGGACAAGGATGACACGATCAAGACGCTGAAGGACACGATCGCCCGCTTGACGCCCAAGGCCGGCGGCACCAACGCGCCTCCCGGAACGCTGACCCAGGGAACCAAGGGCAACCTCGTCCTGGTCAACAAGGCCTGGAACTTCGTCGTCATCGGGATGACCAACACGGCCGGCATCGGCGTGGGCACGGAATTAACCATCCAGCGCGGCGACAAGTTGATCGGCAAAGTCAAAATCAGCGATCTGAACGAGCAATACCAGCTGGCCATCGCCGATCTGTTGATGGCGCCCTGGAAGCAGGCGGATGCGGAGGTCGGTGACAATGTCTTCTATTAAGATCTACGCCGTTCTGGCCCTGCTGGCCACCTTGGTCTTTGTCGGCCTGATCGCCCTGCAAGCGCTTGAATTGCAGTATTACAAGCCCTTGGTATGAAGAGGGTTGCATCCTCCATTGCCTTGGCTGGCCTGCTACTATTCATGGCGGCCAGCCTGATGGGATGCGTTTCCGGAACACCTGACGATTCGGATCAACCTTGGAATGTCCCTTCACCCAATGAAGGCGTACCGACACTTCCCGGAATGAATGGCTAGCGGAGTTTATCCACTTTTTCGCTATTAGCTATTAGCTATCCGTTAGGCTTCGATCAATTTTTCCGCAATCTGGATCGCATTCAGCGCGGCGCCCTTCCAGATATTGTCGCCCGCCACGAACAGGGCCAGTCCATTTTCGACGCTCGGATCCTTGCGGATGCGCCCAACGCGGACATCATATTGCCCTGACGCCTCAATGGGCATCGGATAAACGCTATTTTTGATATCGTCCATCAGAACCACGCCCGCGGTCTTGGACAGGATTTCCCGGGCCTGTTCCGGAGAAATGGGACGGGCAAACTCGACGAAGAGAGCCTCGGAATGGGCGTTGAACACCGGCACGCGCACGCAGGTTGTGCAGACGCGGATGTTGTTGTCGCCCAGGATCTTATGCGTTTCCTTGCGCATCTTGATCTCTTCGGTTGTCTCCCCGGACTCATCCTTGGCGCTACCGATCTGGGCCAGGACGTTGAAGGCGATCGGATGCGGATACTGCTCCGGCTTCGGCAACGGCTGGCCGGCCGCCCAGGCCTTGACCTGGTTTTCAAGCTCCTTGATGGCCGGAGCTCCCGTGCCCGACACGGCCTGGTAGGTGGCCGCGGTGAACCGGACAATCTTGGCCGCCTTGTGCAGGGGCGCCAGGGCCATCAGGGCGATAATCGTGCTGCAATTCGGGTTGGAGATCAGTCCCTGATGGTTTTTCAGGGCCTCGGGGTTGATTTCCGGGATAACCAGCGGCACGCGCGGATCCATGCGGAAATCGTCGCCATTGTCGATCACCACGCACCCCTGCCGGGCCGCCTCCCACCCCAGGGTCTGCGAAGCGCCCTTGGAGCCTTCGGTCCCCGCAAAAAAGGCAAAATCCATGCCCTTGAAGGCCTCGGCTGTTGCGGCTTTCACCGGATAGCCCACGCCATCAATGACTTCCGTACGCTCGGAGCGGGCCAGAATGGTCAGCGATTTGACGGGAAAATTGCGTTTTTTGAGCACGCGAACCATTTCGGTTCCCACGGCCCCGATTCCCACGACGCAGACATTATACGATTTCATGGCGCTGATCCTTTTTACAGAATAAGGTGAACATTTTATGTTGTTCAGCGGAAAACGCAACTTTATTGCTTCGCAATTTACCCCCGGTTCCTGTAAATACTGCCTTTTACAGGAGAACGCCATGATCAAGGTCGGCATTATCGGACTCGACACCAGCCACAGCGTTGAATTTCCCCGCCGCATGCAGGCCCCGGACTGCCCCGAGGCCGATCGCGTGCCCGGATTGAAAGCCGTCACCTGCCTGCGCTTCGAAACCCCCTTCCAGAACAAGCAGGGCCTGGACACCCGTCAAAAACAGCTGGAAGCCTGGGGCGTCAAGGTCACGGAATCCTTCGACGAAGCCGTCGAAGGCTGCGAGGCCTTCCTGATTGAAATCAACGACGGCAGCTATCACCTGGAGTATTTCAAGAAGCTGGCCGGCCTCGGCAAGCCGATATTCCTGGACAAACCCCTGGCCGGCTCGCTCGAAGACGGCCGCGAAATCCTGCGCGTGGCCCGCCGGCACAAGACCCGCGTCTGGTCGGGCTCCTCCATTCCTTTCTCGCCGCCCCTGGCTGAAAATCTGGCCGCCTTTTCCCGCATTCACCTCGGCCATGTGTATGGCGCCCTGGGCAAGGCCCCCGCGGGCGATTCCCTGATCTGGTACGGGGTGCATACCTTCGAGACCCTGCAGAAAATCATGGGCCCCGGCGCGCGCTCCGTCACGGCGCATGAAAGCCCCGCCGAAACCGTGGCCATGGTGGACTACGGCGAGGGGCGGCAGGGCCTGGTGGAATGCGTCCCCGGCTGTTTCCTCTACGGCGCACGGGCGCATGGCCTGGATAAGGAAGGCAAATCGCTCATGAAGTCGTTCGCCCTTCCCGCCAGCTATCCGGCCCTGGTGGGCGCCATCAAGTCGTTTTTGGAAGGCGGCCCCGCCCCGGTGAGCATGGAAACCACCTTCGAGGGGCTGGCCATCGTGGCGGCCGCCCGGCAATCCATCGAAACCGGCCGCGCCGCCCCCGTCAGCCAGCCGCCCGCGCCGTAGCAATAAACCCCTGTGACACCCCTAAAAATCCGCTTTCTCTCCCCGTTCCGCACGCTGGGCGACTCCATGACCGCGGGCCCGTATACCTTTTCGCCGCACTTCCGCCTCGATGAGGCCGATGCGCTCCTATGCGAATGGGCGCCTTCCGCCGAACTGCTGGCGTTCACCGGGCCCAAAGCGTGGTACTGCTGCGAGCCCGTGACACGCTACCCGGGCTATCGCAGCCGCCCCTGGCAGTCGGTGCTGCGCCGGCTGCCGAGCACCTGCGCCTTCACCCACCTGCACCCCGATCCGGCCTGCCGCATTCCGCACGTCACGCACTGGACCCTGGAGCGGCCCGCGCCTTTCGACAACCCCCGCCTCGCGCGCGGCGTGGCGGTCGTGTCAAATCCGGGCTGGGAGCGCCTCTTCCGTCGCTTCGATACCCGCCAGCGGCTGGTCTTCATCACGCATCCCTCCGTGGATCTGTTCGGGTCGCGCGAGCGCTGGGCCCGCTTTCGCCGCTTCCCGCCGTTCTCGCCGGCGGGCGCGCCGCCCAACTACAAGGGCGAGCTGGAAGGGCACTGGGGCCTGGACGTTAAAATCCGCCACCTCGCGGCCTATAAGGCCTGCGTCTGCCTCGAAAACACCTGCGAGCCCTTCTATTTCACCGAAAAGTTCGTCGATGCGGCCCGCGCCGGCTGCATCCCCGTCTACCACGCCCATCCCACCGTCAAAAGCGGAGTGCTGGCCGGCGCCCGCTGGATCGATCCCGAAGACCATGGCTTTTCCCCCGGCC
>CAXNFL010000179.1:0-4716 GCA_964201555.1 Kiritimatiellia bacterium | reverse complement strand
TGAGCATGCGCGTGGGCAGCGGAAGGGTGCCCTTCAGCTCCTGGAAGATGATGGCGAAGCGGGGAATCACGAAGACCATGGAAAAGATCAGGGTGCCCATGCCCATCAGCAGCACGATGGAGGGATAGACCAGGGCCATGGAGACCTTTTCCTTGATCTCCTGGATCCGCTCGTAATGCGTCACCAGCCGCTCGAGCACCTCGGTCAGCGTGCCGCTGGCTTCGCCCGCCTGGATCATCGAGATGAAGAAGGAGGGGAAGGAGTCGGGATACTGCGCCAGCGCGTCGGAGAGCGAGAGGCCGCGGTTGATGGAGTCGCGGATATCGGCGATGAGCAGGTTTTCCTCGCCGTCATTCCCGCGGCGGGCCAGCGTGCCGAGCGCCTGGCTCAGCTTCATGCCGGAGGAGAGCAGGTCGGCCAGCTCGCGGGCGAAGATCAGCATCTCGTTCGTTTTGAACTTCCGCTTGCGGGCGGGGGGCGTGAACCGCAGGAGCCGGCGGAACGCGCCGTCGGCTCTGGCGGCCGCGGGCGCGGGGCCGGCGGAAGCGCCGGATTTGGACGCGGACGGACTCTTGGGCGCCGGGGCGCCGTCTTCCATCACCGACACCGGAACCGAGCCGGCGGCCTGGAGCTTGAGCAGCACGGTTCGGCGGTCGGGGGCGTCGATGACGCCCTCCATTTTTTCGCCGGTGCGCGTGCGGGCCGTATAGGTGAACTTCGGCATGATTTATTCGGTTTCCTCGGTCACGCGCAGGACTTCCTCAACCGTGGTGACCCCGTTCAACACCTTGGCCCAGCCGTCTTCGCGCAGGGTCCGCATGCCCTGGGAAAGCGCCTTCTGCTTGAGGGCGGAGGACGAGGCGCGGGTGACGATCAGCGGCTCGATCGATTCGTTGACAGCCAGCACTTCGAAAATGCCGAGCCGGCCCCGGAAGCCTGTGGAGCGGCATTTTTCGCAGCCGTTGGCTTCGAAGATGGCGGCCTTGAGCCGGGCTTCGGGCGACAGGTGCAGCTCGGCGGCCAGCGCTTCGTCCACGGCCGCCGGCCTGCGGCAGGCGGGGCAGAGCCGTCGCACCAGGCGCTGGGCGATGATGCAGTCGAGCGAGGAAGCCACCAGGAAGGGCTCCACGCCCATGTCGATCAGGCGGGTGACCGCGCCGGCGGAGTCGTTCGTGTGCAGGGTGCTCAGGACCAAGTGGCCGGTGAGCGAGGCGCGGATGGCCATTTCGGCGGTTTCAAAGTCGCGGATTTCGCCCACCATGATGATGTCGGGGTCCTGGCGCAGGATATGGCGCAGGGCGGTGGCGAAGGTGAGGCCGATCTCCTGGCGCACGTGAATCTGGTTGATGCCGGCCATTTCGTATTCGATCGGGTCCTCGACCGTGATGATGCGGTCCTCGACGGAGTTGATCTCATGGAGGAAGGCATACAGGGAAGTCGATTTGCCCGATCCGGTGGGGCCCGTCACGAGCAGGATGCCGTTCGGCCGGCGGATCGACTTTTCGATCAGCTCCTTGTCGCGCGGGTTGAAGCCCAGCTCCTCCAGGCCGATATGCTGCTTGCCGCGCAGGAGCAGGCGGAGGGAGACGCTTTCGCCGTAGACGGTGGGCATGGTGGACACGCGGATGTCGATGTCCTCGCCCCGGATGCGCAGGCCGATACGGCCGTCCTGGGGCAGCCGCTTTTCCGCGATATCCATGTTGGCCATGACCTTGATGCGCGAGAGGATGGCGGCCTGGAAGCGGGTCAGCTGGGGGGGCAGGGGCGTGGCGTGGAGCACGCCGTCGATCCGGTAGCGGATGCGCAGCTCGTTCTCCATGGGCTCGAAATGAATATCGGTCGCCCGCTCCTGGTAGGCTTCCCAGATGATCTGGTTCACGAACTTGACGATCGAGGCTTCCTGGTCGTCCTCGTTCAGGTCGGTCTTGAACTTGACGGCGTCGTCTTCCACCTCGATGCGGTTGTCCTGCATCAGCTGCTCGACGGTCTCGGCGCCGACGCCGTAGCGCTTCTTGGCGGTGCGGGCGATGTCGGCGGCCGTGGCCAGCACGAGGCGCACCCGCATGCCGGAGGCGAGCCGGAGCGCATCGGTGAGACCCGGGCTGAACGGATCGCTGGCGGCGACCAGCAGGACGCCGTTTTCGATGGCCACGGGCAGGACATTGTGCTGGAAGACGGCCTTGGTGGGCAATTTCTCGAGGACGGTGGTTTCGATGGAGGCGGCGTCGAGCTCCCGGTAGGTCAGGGAGAGGCATTTGGCCAGGGCGGTCAGGTACTGCGGCTCGGAGGCGAGGGCTTCGGCGACAACCGTGGCCGTGATGCCCAGCCCGGATTGCGCGCTTTTTTCGAGCAGGGTCGTGATCTGCTGGGGCTGGAATAATGCGGTTTGCTGAAGAATGCCGGCGAGGCTGGAGGGAGCTCTCATAGATATTCAGTATAGGTTTTTACGGCGCCTGAATCAATCTATTTGTTCCAGTTACGGCGCTGGTGCCGGCCGGGGAAAGAGGGGGGGGACATCGAGCAGGGGGGAAGCGGGGACGGGCGTCAAATCGGGGCCGAGCGCGTCGACCGCCTCGCAGGCGAGCCGGAGCAGTTCCCCATGGCCGGGCGGCAGGGCGGCGGTGACCGGCAGGGAAAGCGTGAAGCCCAGCGCCGCCTTGGCCTCTTCCAGCGTGTCGACGGGGGAGTACCAGCATTTCGCCCAGGTCCGGACCTCATCCTTGGCCCAGGGGCGGCGGGCCATGGACTTGAGCGCCAGCACCGTAACCCCCAGCTTCCGTGCGCGCTCCACCACGGCCGGGCCGAAATGGCCGCGGGTCCAGGAGGCGTAGTTGATGGGGAAGAGGATGCTGTCGAACGGATAGGCGTCCAGCAGCCGCAGGGCTTCCGCTTCGGAATGCGCCGAAAAGCCGAGGTGGCGGACCAGTCCCTGCTCCCGGGCCTTGACCAGCGCCTTCAGCGCGCCGTCCTCCGCCAGGATCCGGTCCGTATCGTCCGCTTTGGACACGCCATGCAGCTGGTAGAGGTCGAAGCGGTCGGTCCGCATTTTCTTCAGCGAGGCGTGCAGCTCCGCCTCCGCCTTGGCGCCGGAGCGCTCCGTCGTCTTGCAGGCCAGGAAGACCCGGTCGCGGTAGGGCTCCAGGGCCGGGCCCAGCCGCTCTTCGGCGTTTCCGTACGAGGGGGCCACGTCGAAGTAGGTGATCCCCCGGTCCACGGCCCAGGCGGTCAGCCGCCCGGCTTCGGCCGGGGTTTCGTTCATGACCACGATGGCGCCGAAGCCGATCACAGAGATGGGTTCCCGATTTTTTCCATAAGGCCGTGTGATCATGCGAGAGCGCTCCTTGCAATGGACATGCAGGTCAATTTTCGTGAGGCCGCCAGTGTAGAGGAACGTGGGCCTGAAGGAAATAGCGAATAGAGGATAGCGGATGGCGGATGGCGATTTTTCTTGTTTCCCCTATCCGCTATCCGCTATTCGCTATTACGTCATGAGTGCCTATTCCGCCACCATTCGATGCTGCTACCTGGGATCCTTTGTCCAGGCGGTGGTGATTAACCTGGCGCCCGTGCTCTTCATTCCGTTCAAGGATCAGCTCGGATTGACTTTTGAGCAGCTGGGCCGTCTGATCCTCATCAATTTCGTCACGCAGGTGATCTTCGATCTGGCGGCCGGCGCCGTGGTGGGGCGGCTTGGCGTGCGCCGGCTGGTGGTGGGGGCGCATCTGCTGGTGACGCTGGGCCTCTGGCTGTTCGCCTGGCTGCCGTCAATTCTGCCTTCAGCCTACGCCGGCCTTGTCGCCGGCACGGTCGTGTTTTCCATCGGCGGCGGCATTCTCGAAATGCTGCTAAGCCCCATCATCAACGCGCTGCCCTCCGACCGCAAGGCGGCGGACATGAGCCTGATGCATTCGTTTTACGCCTGGGGGCAGATGACGGTCATCCTGCTGACGGCGCTGGCTGTATTCCTGCTGCCGTCCGGTCCCTGGCGCTGGATCGCGCCGTTCTGGTCCCTGTTCCCCGCCCTGGGCGCCTGGGGCTTTTCACGGGCTCCGCTGCCGCCGTTCGTGGAAGAGGCGCAGCGCCACCGGCTGCGGGAGCTGGTCCGGATTCCCGCCTTTGTGGCCGCGATGGTCGGGCTCGCCCTGGCCGGAGCCTCGGAGATTGCCATCTCGCAATGGATCTCGGCGTTTGCCGACAAAGCGCTGCGTTTCCCCAAGCTGCTTGGCGATCTGGGCGGGGTTTGTCTCTTTGCCGCCGCGCTGGGGGTGGGGCGGGCCTGGTTTGGCGTGGCCGGGCACAAGGTGTGCGTGCATCGGTATTTGCTCGCTGGCGCGGCGCTGGCGGTGGTGCTTTATGTGACGGCCAGCCTGTCGCCGTGGCCGTGGCTGTCGCTGGCGGCCTGTGTGATGTCGGGGCTGGCCGTCAGCCTCTTCTGGCCGGGCTTGCTGTCGATCACGGCGGCGCGGTTCCCGCAGGCCGGCGCCACGATGTTTGCCGCGCTATCGGCCTCGGGCGATATGGGCGCGGCTTTTGCGCCCTGGGTGGTGGGCTGGTGCGCGGACCGCGTCGCGGTCTGGGGCGGGGGCAATGTGATGGGGTGGAGCCCCGAAGCCCTGGGCCTGCGGCTCGGGCTTCTGGCGGCCGCCCTGTTTCCCCTGATGCTGCTGATTCTCTTGCGGTGCTCTCGAAGAATAGCGAATAGCTGATAGCTGATAG
>CAXNFL010000178.1:0-4725 GCA_964201555.1 Kiritimatiellia bacterium | reverse complement strand
CAGGAGCTCCCTCTGGGCCTCCTCCAGGACTTCGACCGGAAGAACCGCCGGACCCGCACCAAAGTTAAATATACGCGCCATGACTGCTCCTTCCAAAAGAGTCAAAAAACGTACCAAGCCCCCCGGCTAAAGTCAAACCCGAAGTAGGCGGCGTTTCGGCGTCGATATCGGTATCGTCATGCGCCTGTTCGATAGCGATACCGATACCGATAGCGATTGCGGAAAACTACCTGCCCGCGTCCTCAACCTCATACACGCGGTTGCTGGCGGCCTCCAGATCCAGCCACATCAGATAGTTGGCCGTGGCGCGGATGGCCGGGGCATTCGTGACCCAGCTAGCCCCGGCATCGTCCGAGTAGCCGACCGTATACAGCCGGTTGCCGAGAACCGGCAAGCCCAGCAGCCTCAGGTCCCCGCCCTCGTAGGCCGCGCTGGTCGAAATCGGAAGACCAAACGACAGGGGCTCGGCTCCGCCCAGCGGGGCCATGATGGCGCGCCCCACATACTCGACCCCGCCTCGCTTGCCCTGCGTGGCAAAGTCCGCATGGTAGACCACCCGGAACACCGCTTGCGAGCCCGCCGGCCACAGGCAGGGGAACTCCAGGATCGGGTCCTCCGTGTCCGGCCCCATCCCGCTCCGGTTGATCAGCCAGGCGGCCTTATTCAAGCCGTTCACCCGCAGACGCACGCCGTACACCAGCCCGCCCGTCCGGTTCTCCAGCGTCACCTCCTGCACCAGGCGCTTGCCCACCCGGGTCAGCGCGCCAACGGAGACCACGGCCACCTCGCCGGAAGCCTGGCCCAGCTCGAACTCGTAAGACGAGCGGTAGCCCGTTTGCGGATGCTTCAGCGTCATCGTGACGCGGGCCGCCCCCCCGGCGCCTTTCCAGCCATAATGCAGCAGCAGCGACCCGGACGTCAGCCGCACATCCACGTTGTTCGTGTCGGACGACTTCACCGTAAACAGGCCCGTGCCGCTGATCAGGTTCGTCAGCGCAAACTCCTGCGTGGCGGCCTTGCCGACCGGCGAATCGAACAGCAGCGAGGTGAACACCGGCATCCCCTGCCCCGTGCGCACCTTGACGGCCTTCGACCACTCGCTGGGCCCGCTCAATTGCGAAGGCGGCACATCCCGCTGCACGCGATACCAGTAAGCCTGGTTCGCCACCAGATTGGTCACGCGGCATTCCGTGTCGTTGCACACATAAAGCGACTCGTAACCCGGCACAAGATTGACAAAGCCCGCATCCGAGGCCACGCTCAGCTCGCCCTCCGGCGCGCCGCCCTTCACCCACTGCCACCGGGCCGTGAACGATTTCTTGGCGATCGTGCGCGGCGGCAGCGCCTTCGGCGGCACGGCCTCAAAGAACGCCGCCACGCTCTTGTCCCCGTCCATCGTCAGCTCCACGGGATTAACGGAGCCCTCCGCGTCGTCGAACCACTCGGCAAACCAAAAACTTTCGTTCGGGATGGCCGTCAGCGTCAGCACCGTCCCATGATCGTAGAGCGTCTGGCGAGGTTGCTTGTCGTTCGAGCCAATCGCCACCGTTCCATTCGTGGTCGTCACGGTCAGCGTATAGTCGTCATCCGCCTCGGTGGCCGTGACGGAGGTGCTGCCGATTCCCTCGGCCGTAATGGCAAACACCGCTTTGCCGTCAACATTGTCCCCATTGTCTTCGGCGGCGACCAGGGTCACGGTCTGGTAATTCGCCCAAGTCATGGGGGTGAAGGTCAGGCTCGCGCCGTTGGTAACCGTGAGATCGGAATCGCCGCTGCTCCGCGCCACCGCCACCACCACATCGGTCAGGACGGGCGCGCTGAGCTTCACGCGGAAGGTGGTCATGCCGCCCTCGGGCACTGTGACCTCCGCATTGTCGGTGAGCGCGGTGATCACGTTCAACACGGAAAACGCCTGTGTCACGCTCGTCGCCGCGCTCCAGTTGACGTTACCCGCCTGCGAGGCCACAATGGTCACGGTGCCGCTCGCGCTGAAGGCCAGGTTCGATGAATCGCTCAGACCCGCCGCCCCGCTCTGCAGGGCAAAACTCACCGGCAGGCCGCTGGAAGCCGTCGCCGCCAGCGTGACGATGTTCGTGACGAGCTGGGCGCCCGGGTTGGCGAACGTGATTTCCTGGCCGGCCTTGCCAACGGTCAGCGTGACCACCACCGCCTGGGGCGAGTTGGTCGCATCGATCGATAGCAGGGCGTTGGTCGCCACATACACGCCCACGCCCAGATCCGTGCTGGTTACGCCGAAGACCAGCGTCGCCAGACCGTCGGGTTCAACCCCGCCGGACGCGGGCTGCACGGTCAGCCAGTCCGACGCTCCCGCTCCGTAGGAGATCGCGTTGAGGTAGCTGAAGCTGCTCAGGCCGATGTTGGTCAGCGCGACGACCTGAATGGCCGGATTGGCTCCTCCATACGTCGCGGCATAGGCCAGCTGATTCGTCTCCAGGGCAATCCCGCCGCCCAGGCCGATGCCCGTGACAGTCAGGACGCACGGCGCGTTGGTGCCGTTATACTGGATGCTGAACGTCGCGTCCTGCCGGCCACCCTGGGGGGTAAAGACCACGCGGAACAGGGCCGAGGTTGAGGCCTCGATCGCGGACGGCAGATCCAGAAGCGCGAAGCACGCCGCGCCGGCGCCCGAGGTGCTGATCCCGGAAATCGTCATCCCCGCGCTGCCGGTGTTGGTGAAGGCGAACGTGTTCGTCAGCACGGTGAGTCCCGGGATGCCTGTTCCGAAATCCGTCCCGGCCGCCGCGGACACCGTATTGCTGTTCGCCAGCTCCACGCCATTGGTGCCCCGCACAACAAGCTGCGGCCCCACGACGTTGAGCGTATTGGTGATGGAGCGGGCCGCGCTGTAGTTGTCGTTGCCCGCCTGCGCCGCCGCGATGCTGACCTCGCCGTAGCCGGTGAAGCTGAGATTCGTGCCGGTGATCGAGGCGGGGCCGCTAACGACCTCCAGGGCCGGCGTCAGGCCGCTCGAGGCGGTCGCCGCCAGGCCGACGACATTCGTCCAGAACTGATCCCCAATGGCCGGGAAGACAATGCTTTGCGCCGCCTTGGCGCAGGTTACCGTGGCCGTGGCCGCCCGCGCCCTATACAGCTCATCCGCCGCCTTGGTGGCCACCACCACCACCGAGCCCGTGCCGGAGGTGACGGTCAGCTTGTTGCTCGCCACGATCACGCCGGGGCCCGACTGCACGGCGTAGGAGACCGCGCCCGTGCCAACGCCGCTGGAGGGAGGGCTGAACTGGCTGAGGATGCGGGCGACAGTCTGTTGCGCCAGAAGCGAGTTCGTGGTGCCGTAGGCCTGCGGGCTGGCGGGCGAGAAGGTCAGCGGCATCTGCTCCGCCAGGCTGACCGAAAACGTGTTGGTCACGCTAGTCGCCGCATTCCAGTTGGTGTCGCCCGCCTGGCTGGCCACGATGCTGACCGAGCCCGCGCCATTGAAGGTCAGGTTCGTGAGGCCTGTGATCAGCGCCGGGCCGGAGCCCACCGTGAAGGTGACCGTAAGGCCGGAGTTGGCCGTGGCCGCCAGCCCCACCCTGCTCGTGGTCAGCTGGCTGGCGATGGGCGCGAAGGTGATCGACTGGGCCGCCTGGGCGCAGTCCACCGTGGCCGTGGCCGCCCGCGTCATATACAGCTCATCCGCCGCCTTGGTGGCAACGACGACCACCGAGCCCGTGCCGGAAAGGACCGTCAGATTGCTGACTCCCGCAATGCTGCCGGGGCCCGACTGCACCAGGTAGCTGACCGCCCCCGTTCCGGAGCCGCCCGTTACCGAAAGAACATTGGTCGTGCCATAGGCCTGCGGACTGGCGGGGGCAAACACCAGCGGGGCCTGATCGGCCCGCAGATATTCAAAGGAATTGATCTTCACCGTCTCACCGAAGCTGGTGGAGAACACCCGTACATCGCCGAGAGTCGCCAAGCCGGAGACACCGGCCGTCACCACGATCTGCGTGGCCGACTGGCTTAGGATCGCCGCGCTAATGCCGCCCAGGGTCACGTTGGTGATGTCGGAGCCGTTGCCGAGGTTCGCGCCAGTGATGGTGACTTCATATCCACCGGTAAACAGCCCGCTTACCGGAAGAACGCCCCCCGAATAACCCCAGGACGCGCGATAAATATTGGCTTTCGACACGCCATCCAAGGCGCCTGCAATGGCATACCCGAAACCGTTTAAAAAGGCCGCTCCAAGTCCATGCCGTCCGCTCGGCAAACCCGGCGCTTGTTCCCACGTCTCGCCGTCGAAGCGGTTCACATTCGTGCTCGTTCCGTCGTTGTTGTAACCGCCCACGGTGTACATATAGTCGTATAAGCTGAATGCCGCAAACTCCGTATTGGCCTCGGGAAGGGGCGTTCCCTCCGTCCAGGAAACGCCATCAAACACGAAAACGTTCGTGCACGAGCTAGAATCGTCGTAACCACCTATCGCATAAATGCGCGAACCCAGGCTTGTGCCCAGCAACACATGACGCGGGGCGGGCAGGGATGCCACTTCAGTCCAGTTCGTTCCATCGAAGGCGTAGACGTTCGTCGCAGAGACGTTTCCGGACTCCCGTCCTCCCATGTAATACAACGTGTCGTTCAGTGTCGCCGCAGCACCGCCCCATCGGGCGCTGGGAAGCCCCGCCACATTCACCCATGCCGATCCCGTCCATTTCCACACATTGGTCAGAGTGGTGCTGGTGTTCTTTCCGCCGATCGAATAGA
>CAXNFL010000177.1:0-4731 GCA_964201555.1 Kiritimatiellia bacterium | reverse complement strand
GACTTTCAGCAGGAAGCGGCCGAGCGCCGTCTGGGTCCGCCGCCGCTCCGCCGGCCCCTGGGCCAGGGCGACCGCGTTCGACGCCGCGCCGCAGGCGGCCGCGCCGTTCGTGGCGCCATCCGCCAGCTCCGCCCGCAGCAGCCAGGCGTCCAGGCGGACCGCGGAGGGCGCCTCGGGCACCACCAGCCGGTCCGTCTCCAGCTCCGCCGCCTTGCCGGCCCCCTGCGCGGCCAGCGCGCGGGCCAGCCGGTAGCGGGCCGGCCACTCCAGCTCCGGCGGGGGCCGCCGATCCAGCAGCCGCCTGAGCACGGCTTCCGCGCCCTGCGGCCGGCCGGCCGCCAGCAGCGCATCGGCCCACTCCAGGATGTTGGCGCCCTTGACGGCCTCGGGTCCGGGGCGGGCTTCCCACGCGGAAAAGGCGTTGTCCGCCTCCGGCCACTTGGCCTGACGCAGCAGGATCCAGGCGCGCAGGCGAAGGGCGTCCACCGCCACCGCCCCCGTGTCGGCAACAAGATCGGGATCGTCCAGCTCCGCCAACGCCTCGTCCTGCGAGCCCAGCTCATGCAGGGCCAGGGCGCGGTGATAGCGGTAGGCGGCGGACAGGGGCTGGCCCGGTTTCGGGGCCCCCTGAACCGGCAGCGCTTCCAGCATCTGGCGGTAATCCTTCAGCCCGAACACCGCGCGGGCCAGGCCCAGCCGCGCCTCATAGGAAGCCGGCGACCCCGCGGAAACCGCCGCCAGCCACTCGCGGAACAGCTTCGCCGCCAGGTCGTACTGCCCGTCCTCCATCGCGGCCCGGCCGCCCCGGGAAAGGGCCGCCACATCGGCTTCGGCCGCCGCAAAGCCCGCTCCCGCCAGCAGGAAAATCATTCCCAGCAGCGCGAAAAGGAGCCCGCCTCTGTCCGTCCGCTTAACCATGTTTCAAAACCGCTTTTAAAAAGACACCTGTAAACGACCCGGGGCAGGCGGCCACGTCCTCCGGCGTTCCGCAGGCCACCAGCCTGCCGCCCCTGTCGCCGCCTTCCGGTCCCAGATCGATAATATAATCGGCCGACTTGATCACGTCGAGATGATGTTCAATCACCAGCACCGTGTTGCCGGTGTCGCGCAGCCGGGTCAGCACCTGCAGCAGGCGCTCGACGTCCGCCGCGTGCAGGCCCGTGGTGGGCTCGTCCAGCAGGTAGAGCGTGCGGCCGGTGGCCTGGCGGGCCAGCTCGGCCGAAAGCTTGACCCGCTGCGCCTCGCCGCCGGAAAGCGTGGTGGCCGACTGGCCGAGGCCGAGGTAGCCCAGCCCCACCTCCTGGAGCGTCCGGAGCTTGCGGGCGATGCGGGGAACCGCTTCGAAGAACTGGAGGGCCTCGTCCACCGTCAGGGCCAGCACCTCGGCGATGGTCTTCCCGCGATAGCGGATTTCGAGCGTCTCCCGGTTGAAGCGCGTCCCCCCGCACGCCTCGCAGGTGACATAGACATCGGGCAGGAACTGCATCTCCAGCTTCAGCGAGCCGTCGCCCCGGCACGCCTCGCAGCGCCCCCCCTTGACGTTGAAGCTGAAGCGGCCCGGCCCGTAGCCGCGCACCTTGGCCGACGGCAGCGCGGCGAAGAGGTTGCGGATTTCCGTGTAGGCGCCGGTGTAGGTGGCCGGATTGCTGCGCGGCGTGCGGCCGATCGGGGAGGGATCGATCACCACCACCTTGTCGATCCGCTCCAGCCCGTCGATGCGGGCGTGGGCCCCCGGCGCCTCGCGCGAGCCGTACAGCCGCCGGAAGAGCGCCTTGCGCAGGATGTCGTCCACCAGGGTGCTCTTGCCGCTGCCCGAGACGCCGGTCACGCAGACGAACAGGCCCAGGGGAATGCGCACGTCAATCCCCCGCAGATTATGGGCCGAGGCCCCGAGGATCGTCAGCGCCTCCGGGCCGGGCGCGTGTCGCGCCGCCGGGACGGGAATCCGTCTTTCCCCTTTCAGGTACAGGCCCGTGAGGGACCGCGGATCGGCCAGCACCGCCTCCGGCGGGCCCTGCGCCAGCAGCTCGCCGCCGTGCCGGCCGGCCCCCGGCCCGAGGTCGATCAGGTAGTCGGCCCGCCGGATCGTCGACTCGTCATGCTCCACCACCACCACGGTGTTCCCGAGATCGCGCAGATCGAAGAGCGTTTTCAGGAGGCGCTCCTGGTCGCGCGGGTGCAGGCCGATGCTCGGCTCGTCGAGCACGTAGAGCACGCCGGTCAGCCCCGAGCCGATCTGCGTGGCAAGCCGGATCCGCTGGGCTTCGCCGCCCGACAGCGTGGCGCTTTCGCGGTTCAAGGTCAAATAATCCAGGCCCACTTCGTCGAGGAATCCAAGCCGCGCCCGGATCTCGCGGACCGGCTCGCCCGCCAGGGCGGACTCGGTCACGCCCAGCGCCAGGGCGTCGAAAAACGAGAGCGCCTCGCGGACCGACAGGCCGGCGATGTCGGCGATGGATTTGCCCCCGACGCGGCAGGCCAGGCTTTCCGGCTTCAGCCGGCGGCCTCCGCAGGCTTCGCAGGGCTGCTTCATCATGAAGCGGCGCAAGCCTTCGCGGGTCGTCTCGCTGTCCGTTTCGGCGAACCGCCGGGTCAGGTTGGGAATAACGCCTTCAAACCCCTTCTTGTATTTCCGCCACGCGGCTCCGCGCCAGCGGCCGAAGGTGATGGTTTCATCGTCGGATCCCTGCATGAGCATGCGGCGGATCCGGGCGGGAAGATCCCGGTAAGGGGTTTCCAGGGGGAAATCGAAATGCTTGGCCAGGGCGCGGAGCAGGCCGTTGTAGTAAATGATCAGCCTGCGGCCGCCCCGCTTCCAGGCCTGGATGGCGCCGTCTTTGATGGACAGCGCGGCATCCGGCACGATGACGCTTTCGTCGAACAGCAGGCGGGTGCCCAGGCCCAGGCAGTCGGGGCAGGCCCCGTAGGGGCTGTTGAACGAGAAATGGCTGGCCTTGAGCTCGTCGAACACGAGGCCGCATTGGGGACAGGCGTTCTTTTCGGAAAAAACCGTTTCCGCCCAACTCCCCGCGGCATTTTCCGTGAGGGCGGACATCCGGCCCTCTCCCTCGCGCAGGGTCAGCTCCACGGAGTCGGCCAGCCGGGAGCGGATGCCGTTGCCGAGCACGACGCGGTCGACGACCACATCGAGATCGTGTTTCTTTTTCGCGTCCAGGGGCGGCACGGCGTCCAGCTCGTGCACGGCGCCGTCCACGCGCACGCGGATGAACCCCTTGCGGCGGGCGAGCGCGAGCGCCGCCTTGCCGTCGCCCTTCGTCTCGCGGAGCAGGGGCGCCAGCAGCAGCACCTTGGTGCCGGCGGGAAGCCCCAGCAGCGTCTGCACCACCTGCTCCGCATTCTGGCGGGTAACGGGCCGGTTGCAGGCCGGGCAATGCCGTTTTCCGATGGCGGCGAAAACCAGCCGGAGGAAATCGTGGATTTCCGTGGTGGTGGCGACGGTGGAGCGGGGATTGGCGTTCCCGGAGCGCTGCTCGATCGCCACCGCCGGGGACAGCCCCTCGATGGAATCGACCTCGGGCTTCTGCAGCTGGTCCAGGAACTGCCGGGCGTAGAGGGAGAGGCTTTCGACGTAACGCCTCTGGCCTTCGGCGTACAGCGTGTCGAAGGCCAGGGAAGACTTGCCGGATCCGCTCAAGCCGGTGATGACCGTCAGGGCGCGCCTGGGAATGCGCACGGTAATGTTCTTCAGGTTGTGCTGACGCGCGCCCGTCACCACGATCCAGTCGCGATCCTTCATCTGTTCATTTAACACCAGCGGAGCCTTCCTTGCAATGCGGAACAGCCCCCGGGCGCCGGCCCGAGCCCTGATTTCTCAGGTTGACAAACTTCACGGCGGTGTCCATTATTCAAATAAGATGACAATAGGGTCGATGTGGTTAAGGGGGTAGACCATGGATAACGAGCTATTCACAGAACAGGTACAAGTGGAAAGGAAGGCCTTCTCCTTCTCCCTGAGGGAGAATCCGCGCGGCCGCTTTCTCAGGATCACGGAAGATGTGGGGGGCCGGCGCGACACGATTATCATCCCGTCCACGGGCCTGTCCCAGGTGTCGGAGCTTCTGAAGCGCGTGGTCGAAGCCGATCTTAAAGCCGGCCCGCCGCAGGTTCAGCCGGAGTAATGGGCGAACCCGGTTGCGTCTCTGTTTTGGCAGGAGTTTCGTCCAACTCCATGCGGATCCTTTCGCGCGTCGCGTTGTATTGCGGCCAGGGTTTCAGCCATTCCAGCGTTTGCATGGCCTCATCGTATTGCTCCGCTTCCTCTTGGAACTTTGCCAGGATTTCCAGGTTTCGCGGATTCCAGAAGTTCCAATTTGAATAATCTTGCCACACCTTGACGGCCTCATCGGGGCTATCCCGCCTTGCCAATAGACGGGCTTTCAAATAATTCAATTCGATCACCCACGGATTCAGGTCAAGCCCCCGGGTCACCCAGTATTCAGCATCACTGTAAAGACGGGAAGCAACCTCGGCATCCTGAGCGAGGCCCGCCGCTTTGGAAGCCGTAGCGGCCGCACGAATGCACAGCGAATAATTTCGCGAATAAAAACGGAATGACTGCCCAGCCAATCGCAACTCCGTGCGGGTATCATGGGGCTTCAAGATAATAGCCGCATACCGGCTTTGCGCGAATGCGGCGCAGGCGGACCAACCTGTGGCAATAACCCCAAAAAGAATCAGGTAACCGCCCAGCACTCCAAGGATAATCCGCGC
>CAXNFL010000176.1:0-4744 GCA_964201555.1 Kiritimatiellia bacterium | reverse complement strand
GCTCGGCTCCGCCATCACGGCGCTCTTCGTCGTCGATACGCCCACCTTGGACTTCCTCGTCCAGCAGCACGTGCTTCACCTGGAGGAGCGTGTCGAAATGGAAAAAGATCTCGAAGCGTCGGCCGAGCACTACCTTCGCTTCCTTTCTGAAACAGGCCGCGAGAACGGCGTTGATATCACCTGTCTGATCCGCAAGGGGCGCCTCAGCCAGATCGCCTTGCAACTGGCCCGGGAGCTGGCTGTTTCTGCCGCCGTGATCGGGGCCCCTCCCTCCTGTTCCCGCCATGATCTGTCCACCACCGAACGACAGCTTCTCATCACGGAATGCACCTTCCCCATCATTCTCGTTCGCAAATGATATCCCGCCATCCTCGGCTTCGATATTAAAATTGCAAAAGAGCGAAAAATATGTCATAACTATAATTGTGTTTCCTTAAAACGGCGGTTCACAAATAGTTATGTATCTTGATTTCTACGGCCTGAAAGAGTTCCCCTTCAATATCACGCCCGATCCGCGTTATCTATACCTTTCCCGCCACCATCAGGATGCCTTCGACCACCTGGTTTACGGGATCACCTCCCGCAAAGGGTTTATCGAACTGACGGGCGAAGTGGGCTCCGGCAAAACCACCTTATGCCGGGCCGTGATGAGCCACTTGGGCGAATCGGTTCGGACGGCGCTCATTTTAAATCCCTATTTGACGGAAAACCAACTCCTGAGGGCCATTCTTCAGGATTTCGGGCTGACGCCTGCGGGGCGCGACAAACTGGCCTTCATGAACCAGTTGAACACCTACCTGCTGGAGCAGAACCGGAATGGCATCAACGTGGCGTTGATCATCGACGAGGCCCAAAATCTTTCTTTCGAGCTGCTTGAACAGATCCGCCTCCTCTCCAACCTCGAGACCGACCAGCAAAAGCTCCTCCAGATCGTGTTGTCCGGCCAGCCGGAACTGCGCGACTTGCTCAAGCAGCCCCAGCTCCGCCAGCTGCGGCAACGCATCCTGGTGCGCTTTCATCTCCCGCCCCTGGACGTGGATGATGCGGCCCTCTATATTGAACATCGTCTCAAAACCGCGGGCGCGGGCGAAACCGTGATGTTCGAAGCCGAAGCCGTGAAGCTTATTTTCCAAACATCCGGCGGCGTCCCCCGGTTGATCAACGCGCTCAGCGATCATGCCCTGCTGGCCGGATATGTCCTTCGGAAAAAACGGATCGACGCCGACTGCGTCTCCCGGGCGGCAAAACAATTGGAGGGTCTGTAACATGAGCCTGATCCAGGACGCGCTGAAGCGTCAGCAGGAAGAGATGAACAAAAAAACGGATGCGCCGGCGACGCCGGCGACACCGCATGTCAAGATTCCCCTGCGCATGATGGGCCAGCCGACTGGAGCCCCACGGCCACCGGAAACCCCGGCCCGCCCCGCCTCCCCCGTGCCGCCCCTTCCCCTCCCGCCCCCGATCAAGACGGAACCCCGGATAGAGACGACGGAACCCAAACCCGAAATCCAACCCGGTGTTCCGGACCGCAACGAGCCTGAATCGGAAAAACGCAGTCCGGCGCTCTTGATCATCGCCCTGATGGCGGTGATTCTGCTTCTTGCCGCCGGCGGTCTCTATTGGGCCTGGCCCCTGCTCCTTCCGAAATTACCCAAGCCGCCCCCGCCGGCGCCTGTCGCCGCGGCAATCCCGCCCCCCTCACCCATCCCCCCGCCCGCCGTCACCCCGCCCGCCGTCACCCCGCCGGTTGCCGTGTTGAATACCGTCACGGCCGCCGCTCCGGCGAAAGTGTTAACGGTCGACACAAACGAGGTGTCCACGCTCCAGCCCGAAGCCGTTCCCGGGCCAACCGAACAACTGGCGCTGCCGGTGGTGCGGGATGAACCGCCGCCCAGCCTCTTTGTTCCGCCGCCCCCGAAGGCCGAAGCCGCCGCCCCGGTTCTATGGCCGGCAATCAAGCTGACGGGCATGGTCAAGCTGGGAGGCACCGCAGCCGCGTTGATCAACGGCCGGGTGGTCGCGCCCGGAGAATCCATCGAAGACGTCACGCTGATCAGCGTCAAAAAGGAAGGCGCGCTATTGCGCTACAAAACCGAGGAACGGCTGCTCCGAGTGGGCGAGACCGCCCGCTGATCACTTGGCTTTGGCGGCCACTTCCGATTTCCGCTTCTGCACCCGGATGATCCCCGCTGAAAAATCATGAGGCGCCGCCAGGAAAAAATGGCAGCGCCGGCCGAGGCTCAGCTCCACCTGCTTGCGAAGATCCCGGTCATACGGATTCTGAATCACCACCAGCGCGTCCGGGCCCAGCAAATCGTAGGGCAACACGCCCTGCCGGATCATCGCCTCCAGGGGCAGCAGTGAAATCGCCTCATCGCTGAAATCAAACCCGGACAGGCTGATGATCGGCAAATCGCCCTTCCGGGAGGCAAAAACCAGTATCCGCTCCGTGTTTCCGAACGCGCGGTTTTCAATGACGTGAAGCATGGAAATGCCGCCCTGATCGGTCGTGTTGGAGGAAATATTCGTCAGATCCTGCACAACCTCGGCATACTGCTCCTGGGTCAACTCGCCGGCCTGAAGAAGATCCCAGGCCAGGGATAACTCTTCGGTGATGTTAATCTTGCGGGACAAGAGCGGCTTGATGGCGACGGGGACCGGTGCGTCCGGCTTCTGGACGGCCATCTCGCCGCGTCCGGAAATGAAACCCTTCAACCGCTCCGAAAGCTTCTCAATGGCCGGGTCGGCTTCGAAAACCGTCAGCTGATCGAGCACCGCCTGGGCCGCTTCAACATCATTTTCATCCATCACCACTTTCGCCAGGCGAACCAGGTAGTCGCGCGCACGCGTGTGGTCTCCCAGCTGGGTGTAGGCATGCACCAGCGTTTCAAGGGAGGTGCGATCCTCCGGCATGACTTCTAGAATGCGTTCGAAAGCGGAAATCGCGTTCCAGATTTCACTTTCGGCATCGGGATTTTTCTTGTCTGTTCCGTTGTTCATATCGCTCCTGCCAATTACTTAAGTATCATGATTTGACGCCCCTCCGGTCAAGCCTATATCCGCGCGCGGAATAGGGCTTGACCCCGTTCCCCTTATCCCAAACAATGGCATTCCTACCGGGAGACGTTTATGCATGACATGGAGTTCCTCGCCTTTTTCTTTGGAATCCTGGCCGTCTTCCTGCTGATCGGCTTCCCGATCTGGGCCCTGATCCTGCTTTACGGGATCCGGCGCGATCTGGAGGCCCTCCGGCCTCCCGCCGAACAGCCCTCCCCGATGATCCCGGCCGCGCCCCCGCCCCCTCCGCCCCTTCCCCCGCCCGCCCCAATCTTTATCGCACCCGCCCCGGCCTTCCCACCGCGCCCGCCCCAGCCTCCGCCCGTCCTTCCCCCTCTCGTAAAGCCCGAGCCGCGGCCGGCGCCGGCCACGCCCGCCGAACCGGAGATCGAATCCGCCGCGATTCAACTTCTCCGGAAAGCCTGGAATTGGTTTGTGGTGGGCGAGGAGTTCCGGCGGAAGGATGTGTCCATGGAGTTTGCCGTGGCCTCCCAGTGGCTCATGCGGATCGGCATCCTGATCCTCCTTTTCGGAGGCTATTTCTTTATCCGTTATTCGATCGATCGCGGCTACCTGGGCCCCACCGGCCGGGTGGCGCTCAGCACGCTCGCCGGCGCCCTGATGGTCGCGGGCGGGCTGCATCTGTTCGGGAAACAATACCAGCTGCTGGGCCAGGGGCTCGTGGGCGGAGGCATCGCCCTGCTCTACTTCAGCCTCTACGCCGCCGGCTCCATGTTTCAAATCATACCGCTGACCGCCTCATTCGGGGGCATGGCCTTCGTCACCCTCGTCTCGGCCACCTTGTCCGTCCGCTTCCGCTCCCTGCTGGTCGCTGTCCTGGGCCTGCTGGGCGGCTACCTGACGCCCGTGCTCCTCAGCACCGGAGCGAAGAACTTCACGGGACTCTATGCCTACCTCCTGCTGCTCGGACTCGGCATGCTCGGGGTTTCCTGGAAGCGCCAATGGCCGATCGTCATCTGGCTGGCCTTTGCCTGCCATACCGCCCTCGTCTGGAAATCGCTCGCCGTCTTCTACACGCCCGCCGACTTCCCCGTCGTCATGCCCTTCCTGGCCGGCTTCTTCCTGCTCTTCTCAACAGCCGTCTTTCTCTACAACCTTGCCACCCGAACCATCGCCTCCGTGCTGGAACTCGTCGGCCTGCTCCTGGCGGCCACGTTCTTCTTCGGGTTCGGCTACTGGGTCATCCTGGCCACCTGGCCGGGCCAGCAGGAATACACCGCCTGGCTGGCGCTCGGCCTTTGCGCCTATTACGTCCTCCATGTGACCGCGCTGCAATGGCGCGGCGTTCACGACCGGGGCCTTCAAACCATCTTCCTGGGACTCGGCGCCATCTTCCTTTCCATCACGCTTCCGCTGCTCTTCAGCAAAGGCTGGCTCACCGTCACCTGGGCCATGGAAGCGCTGATCCTTCTCTGGATGAGCCAGAAGCTGAACAGCCGCATCCTCCGCCTGCTGGCCGGGCTCATCTACGCGATCCTCATCGGGCGCGTCTGCTTCCACGATCTTGCCAACCGTTTCGGCGCGATATCGGCCCCGCAGGACTTTCATGCCTACCTGGGCCAGTTAGGCCCACGCCTGGTTCAATTCCTCATGCCGGTCCTCTCCCTCGCCGGCGCGTGGCGGCTGCTGAAAAACGAGCCCGCCTCCTCCCCGCAGCCCGCCGAAG
>CAXNFL010000175.1:0-4790 GCA_964201555.1 Kiritimatiellia bacterium | reverse complement strand
CCGCGCCAACCGCGAGGCATTTCATGCCCGCCGCGCGGGCGGCCTCCACGCCGGCCGCCGCATCCTCGACCACCAGGCAGTGGCGCGGGTCGATGCCCAGCCGCTTCGCCGCGAGCAGGAAGACCTCGGGATCCGGCTTGGAGTTTTTGATATGCGTGCCATCGACAACCGCATCGAAGGCGTCCGCCAGCCCGATGCGCTCGAGAATGGGGACGGCGTTCCGGCTGGAGGAGCCGATGGCCATCCTGATTCCGCGCTCGCGCAGCTGGTCGATTAAAATCAGGACGCCGGGAAGGATGTCACGCGAAGTCAGTTTTCCGAGAAGCTTCCGGTACTCCGCGTTCTTGCGTTCGGCCAGGGCGGTCTGTTCGGCCGCCGTATAGCGCCGCCTGGCCTTTTTCAGGATGATCCGAAGGCTCTCCATCCGGCTCACGCCGCGAAGCTGGTGATTGATCGTGCGGTCGAAGGGAATGCCTTCGGCGTCCGCCAGATTCTTCCAGGCCTGATAGTGGAACTCATCGGTGGAGACGATCACGCCGTCGAGGTCGAAGAGCACCGCGCGGATCGGTCCGGTCGGCGGCGGAGGAAGACGGGTTTCCGGAATTCGCCACACGCCTGTCCGGCGAAGCGTGGCGCCCGGCCGGATCATGATTATTTGTCCGCTGATTTCCAGCGCCACCGCGTGCGGGCCGGACTCGGCGCGAATGGTCAGCACGGAGGGGGTGATGGCGAACCGCAGCCGGAGCCCTCGGTAGAGCGTGCTGAACGCGAGCGATTTCCAGTGTCGGGGAAGGCGCGGGTTGACGGCCAGGTGATCGGCCTGGACGCGCACGCCGCCGAAGCCGGCCACGAGCGCCATCCAGCCGGCGCCCAGGCTGGCCGAATGGATGCCCTCGTCGGTGTTGGCTCCGCGCTTCTTCCCGTCGATGTCGCACGTCATGCGCAGGTAGGGATACGCCTTTTCAGGCCGCCCGCAATCGAGGCTGAAAAGCACGTGCAGGGCCGGGGAAAGGCTGGAGTCGTGGAGGGTTACGGGATAGTAGCGGTTGAAATTGCGGAGGAAGATCTGCGGACTGCTCCGCTCCGGCAGCAGGTGAAGCATCAGGAGCACATCGGCCTGCTTGATCTGCTGGCGGGGGTGGCGGAAAAACCCGTCGAACTGCTCGTAGAGGCCGGTGGCGGGGTCGAAGTTGATCTTCAGGTGGCGGGCGATCTCATGCCAGCGCTTCCGCTCGTTTGCCGTGATGCCATGCGTCTTCACGAACCGTCGGTAGAGATCTGGATGGCGGGTCCGGCATCGGTCGAGCAGCTCGTCCGCCCAGCGCAGGTTCCACGCCGCCATGGCGTTCGTGTAGACGCTGTTGTGCACGCCGGAGTGATATTCGTCCGGCCCGATGATCGTGCGGATCTGCCAGCTGTCGCCGGTTTTGTTTTTGCGGGCCACCGACGCCCAGTACCGGGCCGTGCCGGTGGCGATGTCGAGGGCCGGGCCGGGAAGAAGGTCGTCGCGGCCGGTGGCCCGGATGTGCTGGTGGTAGCCCATGGCCACATCGGCGGTGATGTGAACTTCCTGCTCGCCGCCTTTCCAGCGCAGGTAGCCGCCGTTCCCGGGAATCCACTTGGGGCATTCTTCCAGCCCCGTGTCCGCCGATTCCCACGGGAAGCGCGCGCCTCCCGCTCCGCTATTCTTCGCGTGGCTCGCCGCCGCTCCGAGCCGGTCGTGCCGGTACTGGAGAAGCGACTCGGCCACCTCGGGAAGCTGCTGGCTGAAGAACGGAAGCATGTAGATCTCGGTATCCCAGAACACGTGCCCGTTATAGCCCGGCCCGGAGAGGCTCTTGGCCGGAATGCTGGCGCTGAGGCCGAGTCGGGTGTTGGTGAGCGAGGCCGACTGAAGCAGATGGAAGACGAAAAACCGCGCCATCATCTGGGCGGTGCGGTCGCCCGCGACCCGGATGTCGGCCTTCCGCCAGTACGCCGCCCACTCGGCGGCCTGCTCCCGTGCCAGTTTTTCAAAACAGGGACAGGAGGCGGATTCGGCCCGTGCCGCGGCGAGGGGCGTCTTCCCGTGGAGGTCGCTGTGCAGGCTGACGGTTTTTTCCAGCGTGTAGGAAATCCCGCGCGCGGCCTTGAACGAGAGCGCGACGCCGACACCGTCCGTTTTATCGAAAGGACGAAACTCTTCCGGTCGAGCCCGGAACCGATGCGTCGCGGCGACGGCCACGGTCACGCCGCTTTGGAGCGTGCGGACGGAAACCCACATCCCGCTTCCCGCGGCGCCGGCTTCCAGGGTTTCGGTCTGGACCACGCCGTCCGGGTATCCGCTTGTGGTATCCAGGAGCGACTCCACCGTCAGGAGCCCTGAGTAATTCAGCGGGGTGAGGGTGTAGCGGATCGCCACGACATGGGGTCGCGCCTGGCTGACGAAGCGGGTTGAAACAACCCGCGTCCGCTTTCCGTCGGCGCTTTGGAAGCAGGCGGAGCGCTCGAGCGTGCCGCGCCGCATGTCCAGCGTGCGCGTCTCGTTTATCGGTACAACTGACGGATCGACGAGGAGGCTCTCGCCGGCCCGGACGCGGAGGGGCAGCGCGTGGGGAAGGCTAGCCAGGCGCGACGGGCGGAGGGCCTTGAGGGGTTCGCCAACGCGGCGCGGGGGCCGATCGTAGACTTCGGCCATCAGGGTCATGGGAATGGACGGGGAGCCGGGGAGCGCTTCCTCGGGAGCGCCCCGGACGCCCAGCAGGCCGTTGCCGAGCGTGAAGACGCTGGCCCAGTAGGCCTGGGACTCGGGGGTGATGGCGGAGGCCGTGATCCGCCAGCCGCTGCTGTCCGGAACCAGGAAGGCGGGAGGGGGGGGAGGAGGGAGCTTTTTCGCGGATCGGGTCATGGGACGTCTCCGGCCGGCTCGAGGGCGAGAAGGTTCGGGCGGCCGCCGGCGATCTCGATCATGTCCTGGAGCAGCAGGTTCCATCCCACGAAGCCGCCTTCGCGGCCGGCCGACTGGTCGGCGGAGGGCGCGAGGGATTTCCCTGTTTCGGCGTCGTAGTTTTCGTGGAGCGAGCCGCAGAAGGCGATGTCGGCGAGATACAGGCGTGTGAGCCGCTCTACGAGCGCCGCCGCCTCCGCGGTGAAGCCGTAGTTCATCAGGGCCATGAAATAGAAATAGTTCGCGATCGGCCAGATGGGGCCCTGCCAGTTGGAGTAGGGGACGATCATGTTGACGTTGTTGTACTCCGGGTCCTGCCGCGACAGGGTGCGCAGGCCGTGGGGCGTCAGCAGGTGCTCCTCGTTCCACAGGTAGCGGCGGATCATGGCCGAGGCGCGCTCCGCGGGAACGATCCCGGCCCAGAGCGGCACGAAGTTCGAATACGAGACCCGCTCCTGCCAGAGGTGCGTCCGGCAGTTCACGTTCCAGTAGGATTCCTTTTCGCCATCCCACAGTAGCGTGTTGATCGCGGTTTTCAGGGAGGAGGCTTCCTGCTGGAAAGCCGCCGCGTCGCCGGCGCGCCCCAGGGCCCTCGCGATCCGCTCAAGCGCCCGGTATTCCCGCCACTGGAAGGTGTTCACATCGCAGGCGGCGATGGAGGGGGCGACCGCGGGATCGTTGCCCACCGCCGGATTGTTGTCGGCCCCGGATTGCATGGCGTCATCCCAGGCGAAGAGGCCGCACCCGGAATGGTAGCGTGTTTTCTTCCGGCGCGTGGCGATGGCGACGATCGAGGCGTAATGCTCCTCCACCCAGCCGTAATCGCCCAGCAGCCGGGCGCCCAGCTCCACACCCTGGGCCAGGAAAGGCTTCATCGTGAGGGAGGCGTGGCCCGGGGTGGGGCCCTCCGGCTTGACGCACGCGGAGATCTCGCCATCCGGCAGCGCGGCGGAGAGGAAGTTGAGCGCCCAGTATTTGAGGAACTCGGGCCGGGCCGGGTTTCGCGCGGCGAGGTGGGCGGCGATGAAGAAGCCGTCCCAGTCCCACTGCTGCTGGTAGAAGCCGCCCGGGATGCAGTAGGGATATTTGATGAAGCCGGCGGGCGGCTTGGTGACGCCGGGGCGCAGCCGGTCGAAGTGGCCGAGCAGCTCCCGGACTTCGGGGGTTTCGCCCCGGGCCGCGAGGATTTCGACATTGGACCGCGGCACCACTACGTCGGCGCCGCTCTGAAGATGGACCGAAAGCACGCGCACGCGCGATCCGCTGGCGATCACGATGGGCTCCTCGGGCAGGGCCGTGACCAGGCCGATCTGCCCGAAGTTCGGCCGGCGGATCAGCCGCACGCGCGTGCCGATCTCGAGCCCTTGTACGGCCGGGAGGGTCGCGGGCGCGGATGCGGCGGAGTCGCCGGGGGAGCCGGGAACGATCACTTCGGGGCGGAGGACCCCTGCCCGGATCTGCGTGGCGCCGTTGATGGAGGCCGTCCGTCCGCTCAGCGAGCGGAGAAGGTCGGCGGTGCGCGCGGGCATGGCCAGCGGGCCGAACCCCTCGGTGACCATGACGGCGAAGGGGATGTTCTCCTCGCCGGTGATGGCCACGCCGATGTTGAAGCCCAGGAAGTCCATGAGCTCGGAGTCCACGATGCCGGCGCCGATCAGCCCGACGACGCCATGCGCCGCCGCCGCCGCGAGGGCGGAGCCCGCGATCAGCCCCGGGTGCGCCAGGATCTTGCCGCGATGGGCCTCGCCGATGGCCTCGCCGGTCAACGGGTCGCCTTCCGCCAGCCAGCACAGCTCGCCCAGGTGCTCGCCGCCCACGCCGAAGATGCCCTGGATGAGCGCGCCAGTGGCCTCCACGACGGCTC
>CAXNFL010000174.1:0-4811 GCA_964201555.1 Kiritimatiellia bacterium | reverse complement strand
CTCCAACCCCGCCTTTGCCGCCATTCCGGCCATTCCGCAGGGCTTCGCGGGCGCCGTGTACGTGGAATTGCATGAAGCGGACGAGGCCGCGGCCGGCGAGGCGCTGGAGCGACTCACGGCGGCCATGGCGGCGTGCGGCGGCAGCGAGGAGACGGCCTGGCTGGCGGATACGGCGGCGGAGCTGGAGCGCCTGCATAAGTTCAGGCACGCCGTGCCCGAGGCCGTCAACCTGCTGATCGGCGAGCGGAAGAAGGCGGAGCCGGCGCTGACGAAATTGGGAACCGACATGGCCGTGCCCGATGCGGCCCTGGAGACCGTGCTGGCGCGCTACCGCGCGGACCTGGCGCGGCTGGGGCTGGAATCCGTGATCTTCGGCCATATCGGGAACAACCACGTGCACGTGAACATCCTGCCCCGGAACCTGGCGGATTACGACCAGGGCAAGCGGCTGTACCAGGAATGGGCGCGCGCCGTGTGCGCCCTGGGCGGCACGATTTCGGCGGAGCACGGCGTGGGCAAGCTGAAAACGGCCCTGCTGGCCGTGATGTACGGGGAAGAGGGCATCGCCCGCATGCGCGAGGTGAAGGGCGTCTTCGATCCGCAGGGCCTGCTGGGCAAAGGTAATTTGTTCTAGAAATTTTAACTTATTCGCGTTGACGCCGACCCTTCAAAAGGGCATAATAATATCTTAGCAATGACCGCAGAAGCCGCCAGATTGAGTGTGGGATTCACTTCGCCAGGCAGCGCGAACGCGGCGGGAAAAATAAAATTTGACGCAAAAGGGCGGATGGTTTATCTTACTTAGTAGCTTAGAAAAGATTGGGCGAGGGCTGAGGGGCGCTAATCCAACGGAATAGTGAAATCGGTTGATCAGGAGGGACTGAATGTGAAAAAGGTACTGGTAGTCCTGGCAGTTGCGGCCCTGACGGCTTCAATGGCGTCAGCAGATACGAATATCGTTTCCGGTAACGTCGTCGGCTACGGCCGCGTGAACGTGCCCTCGGGGCAGCTCCGCTTGATCGGATGCAACTTCCAGACAACGAGCAGCAGCAATTCCTTCAGCATTCAGGACCTGTTCGACAAGGACGAGCTCTTCCGCGATACAGAAGTCGCTAATTTTGCTTCGGCCGGCAGTGACCAGATCTCGGTCTGGAACGGGACGACGTACGATACCATATCGTACGGAACGGACGGATCCAAGGGCGTCTGGCTGAACGCCAACAACACGCTGGCCACAAAGACCTTTGCGCGCGGCGATGCGTTCTGGTTCAAGCGCTCCGGGCCCACGACCAACCTGACGCTCTCCGGGCAGGCGCCGTTTGACGGGCCGATCAGCCGCACGCTGGACGCCGGTTACCAGCTCTTCAGCTATTCATTCCCCAAGGGATCGAAGCTGAACGAACTGGGCATGGTTGCCAGGGTTGACGCGGACAACGCCGCGGCCAACAGCGATCAGATCATGGTCTTCAATGGCAGCACCTACGACACCTACACCTACGGGTATAAGGCCGCGAGCAACGCGAACTTCTGGCTGGACAAGTACGGTCGCGTGACGTCAGCCGCCCTGCCCGTGAGCACGGCTGCCTGGTTCAAACGCGTTCCTGCCGCCGGCGAACTGTCTTGGAACGAAAACAAACCTTACTAACTTAAAAGAAAAGCGAGGGGAATGACAATGAAGAAACTTTTCACCATGATGGCGTTGGGCTTGGTTGCGGGAGCCGCGATGGCTGTTCCGACGGCCACAGTGACATTCACGACGACTGCGGATTTGCTCTATGCGAACCCGACAACGCTGGCGACCAGCGGTTGGTACGTTGAAATCATCCTTGCTGAGAGCGCGGGCGCTTACAACGAGAGCTTGATTTATCAGACGATACCCAGCGTGGCTCGCGCTGGGTATATCAATAATGATCCGGTTGCCGACTCGTCTGGTCAGTTTGCTTTGGACTTCTCGTTCACCCAGACCGATTCGACCTACCTCGGGAAATATGCGTCCGTGCGGTTTTATGATAACTACGACAAGGCCGTCGCGACGAAGTACGGCGTGCTGTCCTCCTGGTATGAGGTTACAGCCTCGCCCGTTGGCGCTGATGGCGATCCCCGTCCGACCACGGCCGATCAGGTGATCTTCCTTGGCAAGTCGGGCGATAAAGTGACGCTCGATTACGATGTGCCCGCCGTCCCCGAGCCCACCTCGATGGCTCTCGTCGGCCTCGGCAGCTTGGCCATGCTGATCCGCCGCAAGATGCGCAAGGACGCGTAAGCGTTCCAGAAAAAGTTAAGCAGAAGACCCTGGAGTTTCTCCAGGGTCTTTTTTTTTGTTTCATGAATGAGTTTGGGAGGGCGAGGTTCCACCCGAGCCTCATGCGCATACCGCGCCATGTTTTGGGAGGGCGAGGTTCCACCCGAGCCTCATGCGCAATAATTGAACGCTGAGGCCGGGGTGTAACCCGGCCCTCCCGACGGAACGGCCCTCCCGACGGAACGGTCCTCCCGACGAAGACAAATCGCATTGACTGGGCTTTCTACAAATTGTATAATTCCATAGTGGTCGTATATTGTAAAATCACACAAATGGTGCTGCCATGAATAAGTCGCCTTTCCTTTGTCGGCTAAGTCGCCTGATACTGCTTTCAGCCTTCCTGTTCATTCTCTTGCCTGCGCTTTCCGCGTTCGCGCAAGTGCCGCCTTTTCCCGCGGCCATATCGATCACGCCCGCAAGCCGCGATTTCGGCACTTTGATCGTAGGCCAGACCGCCACGCAGACGTTCACGGTCGCAAACACCGGCGGCTCAGCGCTGACCGGCTCGGCAACCGCTCCGCTTCCCTTTTCCGTCACGGAGGGCTCTCCGTTTAACGTGGCTGGCGGCACAAGCACGCTGGTGAAAGTCATCTATACGCCCACCGATATTGGAACCTTCAGCAACAAGGTGACGTTCAGCAGCAACGTCGGCGGGTTGCTCAAAGCCGTGATGGGTAAGGCCATCGCCATGCCGGTGGCCCTGTTCAACGGCACGCCCACCAGCGGCATCATCCCCCTGACCGTCACCTTCACGGACAACTCCACGGGCTCCATCACCAACCGCGTGTGGACCTTTGGCGACGGCTCCTCCACGAACACGGCGCTCACCAGCTTCTCCCACACGTATTCGGAAACCGGAACCTTCACGGTGGCCCTGGCGCTGAAGGGCCCCGTGGGAACCGACACACGCACCCGCGCCGACTACATCTCGGTCGATTTGCCGCCGCCCCTGCTCACCGTCACGCCCCTCAGCCGCGATTTCGGAACGGTCATTCTCGGGCAATCCAAGGCGCGCCTTCTGACCCTTGTGAATGACGGCGGCAAGCCGCTGACCGGCACCGCTTCCGCGTCCAGCCCGTTTTCCATCACCGCGGGGGACACGTACACCCTGGCGCCCGGCGAAACGGGAACGGTCTCCGTCCTGTTCGAGCCCCTCTCTCCCGGCGCCTTCTCCAATCGCGTCACGCTCACCAGCAACGGCGGCAACGCGTCGATCCCCATGATGGGCGACGGCCTCGCCCCCGCCCTGCTCGTGGTGACGCCGTCCTCCAACGACTTCGGCCAGGTGGTCACGGGAACGCTGGCCCAGGCCACGATCGTCGTCAGCAATGCCGGCGGCGTGACGCTCACCGGCTCGGTTTCAGTCGACGGCGACTCCCTCACCCTCTCAACCAACGCGTATTCCCTGGCCGGGTACAGCCGGACCAATGTGATCGTGAGCTTCAGCCCGCTGGCGGTCGGCCTCTACACCGGAGCCGTGTCGTTCGCCAGCAATGGCGGGACGGCCACCAATTCCCTGAACGGCGAGGGCGTCTATCCGCCGCCCCTGCTGACCTACTCGCCGCTCAGCCGCGATTTCGGGACCGTCGTGCTGGGGCAAACCCGCTCGCGCAGCCTGACCCTCGTGAACCGCGGCGGACTCACCCTGACGGGAACCGCCTCCGTGCCGGGCCCCTTCTCGGTCGAGTCGGGCAGCCCCTATAGCCTCGAGCCGGGCCAGACGGGAACAGTCTCCATCGTCTTCACGCCGGTCGCCTCCGGCGCCGCCTCCAACCGCGTCACGCTCACCAGCAACGGCGGCTCGGCGTCCGTTCCCATGATGGGCAACGGCCTGCCTCCCGCCCGGCTCGTGGCCGCGCCGGCCAGCGTTGACTTCGGCCCGCACATGACGGGAACAACGGCCGAGGCCTCCATCCTCGTCACCAACGCCGGCGGGACCGCGCTGACGGGCAGCCTGGCGGTCGCCTCCGGCCCGTTCACCCTCTCCACCAACGCGTACGCCCTGGCCGCCTACGGCTGGACCAACGTGGGCGTCACCTTCCTGCCGGTCGCGATCAATCTGTACACGAGCGAGCTGGTGTTCGTCAGCAACGGCGGGACCCTCACCAACCTGATGACGGGCGAGGGCACCTCCAATGTGCCGCCGGTCTCCGTGATCCGGTTCGCCTCGGGCAACCTCACGGCGCTGGAAGGCACCCGGCTCAGCATCACCGTCTATCGCGAAGGCGGACTGTCGGGCCCCTGCTCGATCCACTTCATGACCAAGGGCGTGACGGCGGTGGGCGGCTCCGATTATGCCACCAAGTCCGGCCTGCTGTCTTGGACGAACAACGACTCCCGCCCCCGCGTCATCAAGATCGCGATCACCCAGGATAACAAGGCCGAGCCCAAGGAGTTCTTCACCGTCAAGCTGAAGAATGCGACCCATGCGATCTTGGGGACAATCCAGGAGGTCCGCGTCAAGATCCCCGCGAACGGGGCGCTGCCCGCGGTGAAGGCGGCGGCCAAG
>CAXNFL010000173.1:0-4816 GCA_964201555.1 Kiritimatiellia bacterium | reverse complement strand
CGCGGCTGAAGGTGAGGGTGTTGGTGAATTGGAGCGTATGAGCGTTGCCGTCCGCATTGCGGAAGATGACGGGATTGGTGGAATTACCCAGGGGGCCGGCGATTCCGGGAGCCACATCCTGTCCGACGATCAGCGTGCCGCTTCCTTTTTTGTGGATCATGTCGCCGGTGAAGGTGTGTATGCCGTTCATGGAAAGCTTTCCGGTTTGGACAAGTTGGACCGATCCTGTCCCAGAAATGTTGCCGGAGAAAATGGGGTTTTGAGTGCTTTGGGTACACAATATGGAGAGCAGGCGGTCGATGCGGATGTTTTCCTGATGCAGGACGGTTCCGTTGGCAGACTGGTTGAGAATGGCCGAACCGGAGCTGCCGACATCTTTGACCCAGATGTCGCGCGTGATGGGGGATCCGGGTTGAAAAGAGAGTTCAATGTCGTAATTGGCCGTATTCTCGTCGCCGAGGAGGATGGCGGAAGTGGAATTTCCGAGGGCGCCGTTTTCACCGGCGACCACGTTGGTGGTGACGGTGAGCGTTCCGCGGGAAATCGTTACGGGGCCGGTAAAGGTGTTTGTGTTGGACAGCGTGACTGAGAGCGTGCCATTCGCATCGGGCCCGCCCACGGTGATGCCGCCGCTTCCCTGCAGCAAGCCTGAAATGACGGTGGGGCCGTTCAGCGTGTTCCCCAGCAGGACCGAGCGATTCAGCTGGATGTTGCCCGAGAAGGTGCGGGTGCCGGTCGCGACGGTGGCGCCGAGTGTGGCGTTGGAGCCGACGGCGTTAACCTGAATGTCACGGGCGCAGGTGATGTTGGGCAGGAGACGGATCGCGATATCGTCCTCGGCGGCGGTGTCGATCGCGCCCAGTTGGATGACGCTGGTGCTTTGTCCAAAGGCGCCGGGCGCGCCAGAGGGGGCGTTGGTTCCGAGCACGACGGCGCCTTTGCGAATGGTGGTGGTTCCGGAGTAGGTGTTCAGCCGCCGCAAGTTGATCCCGTAGAGGTCGGCGTTGTATGCGCTTTGCAGGGTGAGCCCCTGGCTGCCGGCCAAAGGCACATCCAAATTGACGGTCCTGTTGGAGGCCACGATCAGGGGGGCCGCCGCCGTTGTGTTGGTCATGGTCAGGATGCGGGTGCCCGTGCCGCCGTCGGAGAGCGTCCAGGTGTTGTTCTGAATGAGCGTGTCGCTGAAGATCAGGGCGCCTATGTTTCTGGACCCGTTATTTGTGATCACGTAGGTGTCCGCCAGGATACCGGCGGAGATGGCGGCCGTGCTGTCGGCGCCGTCCGCGACGATGCCGTTTTTCCATTTGGTGGAATCCGACCAGTTGCCGCCGCTGGCGGCGGTCCAGATGCCGTCGGTCGCGAAAAGCAGCGACGTTCCCGAAAAGAAGACGAGCGCAAAAAGCAGAGTTTTGAAGGGTTTGAAAATCATAGAATCCTCCTGTGCGAACTGATTATTATTGATAAAGTATTACATGGAGTGTAATAGGTTGTAAAGGATTATATAAATATCATTAAGCGAGGATCACTACCAGATCCATGACATTGGTGCCGGTGGGGCCGGTTTTCAGGAGGCCGCCGGTTTTGGCGAAGAAATCATAGGAGCGGCTGGCCACAAAATAGGCGGCCGGGTCCAGTCGCAGCCGCCGGGCGGCCTGCAAAACCTCGCCGTCGCAAAAGGCGCCCGCCGCATCGGTCGGGCCATCTTCCCCATCCGTACCCGCCGCCAGCAGGCAGCCGGCAAAACCGGTTGCGGCAATTTTGGAGTAAGCGCCTAACGCCATTTCCTGGTTGCGCCCGCCCTTGCCCCCCGGCACCACCCGCGGCACCACCGGCTCGCCTCCCGCCAACAGGCAAACAGGTTTATCAGCGCTTGCGGCACGATGTTTAAGCGCCCGTTCAATCAGATTAGCCCCTTCAACACGCGCCACACCTTGAATGGGCTCTGATTCAACTATGACCTCATAGCCCAGGGCTGAAGCCTCTTTCGACGCCGCTTGAAGCGCCATTGAGTTTTCGGCCACAATCACATTGCTGACCTGTTTGGGCATCTGTTTGGGTGTTTCGGGCTCCAGGCCCTGGCGACCCCGCTCCAGATGTTTCATAACTGAGGCAGGCAACCGTTTTTCCAGCCTGAACCGCTGGATGACGGCGAGCGCCTCGGCATAAGTGGTGGGATCGGCCGCCGAGGGACCGGAGGCGATGACATCAAGGGGGTTGCCGATCACGTCGCTGAGGATCAGGCTGATCCAGCGACCCGCCCGGGAGGCTTCCGCCATCCGGCCGCCCTTGACCAGGGAGAGATGTTTGCGCACGGCGTTCAGTTCGCCGATCGTGGCGCCCGCCTTGCTGAGCAGCGAGGTGGTTTCCCTCTTTTCGGCCAGCGTGACCCCGGGAACCGGAAGGGGCAGCAGCGCGGAGGCGCCGCCCGAGATCAGCGCGATGACCGTGTCGTCGGGGCCGAGGCTTTGGACCAGCTCCAGCATGGCGCGGCTGCCGGCTTCGCCGGCAACGGTGGGCAGGGGATCGCCTTCCGGCCGCGCGCCGTGGAGGCGGATTGGCAGGCGGGCCTCGTCGGCGGCGGAGTCGAGCACATTGACCAGCCCCTTCATTCGGGCAAGCAGGTTGGGCCCCAGCGCGGCTTCGAAGGCTTGGACCATAGTGGCGCCGGCCTTGCCGGCGCCAATGACGGCCAGCGAACCGGACGGGGAGAGGGGGATTTCCTGGCCCGCCACGAACAGGCGATCATCCCGGACCTGGATGAAAGCCGGAATGAAGGAGGACGGCTGGACGGCGGCAACGCCGGCGCGCCAGATGGAGAGAGCGTGGTCGCGACTCATGAAGCCTGCGGGGTTGATTTTTCGCCGGGCGGAGTCCAGCAGCCGATGACACATTGGCGGCAGTTGGCCATGGCGGAGGGCACGAAGGCGCGGCCCTCGCGTTCGGCGGCCCGGATTTCAATCTTGTTCATGAGGGCCAGCAGCGCGCCGAGCGTGATGAAGCCGCCGGGCGGGAGCGTGACCAGGAGGATCGAGGTGTAATCCTTGAGGTTGAAGGCCAGGCTGCCCCAGACCGTCAGCGAGCCGCTGCCGAGCAGCTCCCGGATGGTGGAGATGACGGCGAGCGACAGCGTGAAGCCGAGTCCCATGCCGATGCCGTCGGCGAGCGACAGGAGCGGCGGATTCTTGGAGGCGTACGCCTCGGCCCGGCCGAGGATGATGCAGTTCACCACGATCAGCGGGATGAAGATGCCGAGGCTCTTGCTGAGCGCGGGGGTGTAGGCCTTCATCAGCAGGTCCACCATGGTCACCAGCGTCGCCGCGATCACGATGTAGCAGGGAATGCGGACCTTGTCGGGGATCAGGTTGCGGACCATCGAGATCAGCACGTTCGAGCCCACGAGCACGAAGAGCGTGGCCACGCCCATGCCCAGGCCGTTCTGGAGGCTGGTGGTCACCGCGAGCGTGGGGCACATGCCCAGCACGATGCGGAAGGTGGGGTTTTCCTTCCAGAGCCCCCGGATCAGTTCGGAGAAAAAGGTCATGGCGTCTCCAGGGTCGGGACCGCGTCGAAAATGGCCGGTTTGTTTTCCTGATAGGTCTTCAGGCCGTTTGAGATGGCGTCGCAGAGGGCGCGCGAGGAGATGGTGGCGCCGGAGACGGCGTCGATGGCGCCGCCGTCCTTGCCGACTTTCCAGACCGTGCTTTGCAGCGGCTTCCCGATGAACTGGGCCACGAAGGCGGGCAGCGCGATTTTGCTGCCGAGGCCGGGGGTTTCGTTCTGCTTGACCTCCATGCCGTGGAGGGCGCCGTCGGGGGTCAGGCCCACCAGGGCCTCCACCCGGCCGGCGTAGCCGTTCGGCGAGCCGCAGGTGAAGGCGACGCCGGCGAGGGCCCCGTTCTTGCGGGCCACGTAAAAGGTGTTGGAGCCGCCCGCCGCGGAGGGAAGCGTCAGGACGAGGGGATCCGCGTCGCCGGGCGGAAGCACCTTGGCCAGCGACTCGAACAGCTGGCGCTGCTCCGTCAGGCGGATGGGCTCGGCGGTGAACTTCTGGGTGACGGCCAGGAGCACGCCGGCGATCAGCGAGACCAGCGTCAGCACAAAGACCAGTTTGAACATTTCTTTCATACGGTTCCCTCAGGCGGCCTTTTGGAGGTCGTGACCGAACACGCGGGGCTTGACGAACTTGTCGATGAGCGGGCTGACGCCGTCCATGATCAGGATGGCGAAGCTGACGCCCTCGGGGTAGCCGCCCCAGCGGCGGATGATGACCGTCAGCAGGCCGCAGCCGAGGCCGAAGATCATCTGCCCGCGGCGCGTGACGGGGGAGGTGACCATATCCGTGGCCATGAACCAGGCGCCGAGGAAGAGGCCGCCGGTGGCGAAGTGGTAGAGCGGGTTCAGGTTGTGGACGGGGTCCACGGCGTAGAGGATGGCGGTGAAGACGGCCACGGTGCCGAGGTAAAAGACGGGGATTTCCCAGAAGATGACCCGGCGGATTAGCAGGTAGATGCCGCCGAGCAGGATCGCCAGCTCGGAGACCTCGCCGATGCTGCCGAGCTGGTTGCCGATGAACAGCTTCGCGAGCGGGTAGGTCTGCGCAAAGCCCTCGGGCGCGGCGCCCGCGGACCAGGCGGTCTTCCAGGCGCCCAGGGGGGTGGCCGTGGTAACGGCGTCGGGCAGGGCCCAGGTGGTCATGGCCACGGGCACGGAGATGAGCAGGAAGATGCGGCCGGCCAGGGCGGGGTTGAAGATGTTGTAGCCGATGCCGCCGAAGACCTGCTTGACGATCACGATGGCGAAGACCGAGCCCAGCACC
>CAXNFL010000172.1:0-4822 GCA_964201555.1 Kiritimatiellia bacterium | reverse complement strand
CTTGATCACGCGCTCCATGAGCTGCATGCCCAGTTCGCGATGCGCATTCTCGCGGCCGCGGAAGTAGAGGGAGGCCTTGACCTTGTGCCCCTTCTCGAAAAAGCCCTTGATGTGGTTGACCTTGGTCTCGAAGTCGTGATCGGCCACGTTCGAGTGGAACTTGCATTCCTTGAGGGCGGAGGAAGCCTGATGCTTCTTGGCATCCTTCTCCTTCCGCTTCTGCTCATACACGAACTTGCCGAAGTCCATGATCTTGCAGACCGGCGGATCCACGTTGGGGGAAATCTCAACCAGATCGAGCCCCTGCTCGCGGGCGGCAGTACGGGCCTGGTTCGTGGGAATGATCCCGATCATATTCCCGTCGGCGGCGATACAACGGATGCGGGGAACCCTGATCTTCTCATTGACTCGAATCAGTTGCGGACGAATAACCTACCTCCTCTGCTTCGGGGCGCCCTCGGGCTGCCCCTCCTGACACTCTGTTTCAGTCCCGGCTCCCCGGCGCGCCTGCTCTTCGCTCAGCTTCGCCAGGAAGGCCTCCACCTCCATCGCCCCCAGGTCACCCTTCGACCGGCTCCGCACGGCCACCTTGTTCTGTTCGACCTCGCGGCCTCCCAGCACGGCCATGTACGGAACCTTGTCGACCTGCGCCTCGCGGATCTTCGCGCCCAGCTTGTCGGACCCGCCGTTGACACTCACCCGGAAGCCGGCCTGCCGAAGCGTTTCGGCCAGGGCCTCGGCGGCCGGAATCTGCTTGTCGGTCAGGGGCAGCACGCGCACCTGCTCCGGCGCCAGCCACAGGGGGAAGGCTCCGGCATAGTGCTCGATCAGCACGCCGAAGAAGCGCTCCAGGCTGCCCAGCAGGGCCCGGTGGACCATGTACGGCCGGTGCTCCTGGCCGTCCGAGCCGGTGTAGACCAGCTGGAACCGCTCCGGCATGTTGAAGTCGAACTGGATCGTGCTCATCTGCCACTCGCGGCCGATGGCGTCCTTGACCTTGAGGTCGATCTTGGGCCCGTAGAAAGCGCCGCCGCCGGCATCGACCTTGTACGCCAGGCCCTCGGACTCGAGCGCTTTCTTCAGCGACTCGGTGGCCTGGTCCCAGCGCGCGGTCTCGCCCACGGCCTTGGCGGGCTGGGTGGAGAGATAGGCGGTGATCGCCGAGAACCCGAAGGCCTTCCACATGTTCAGGGCGAAGCGGACCGTCCGGGCGATCTCGGACTCGATCTGCTCCGGGGTGCAGAAGATATGCGCATCGTCCTGGGTGAAGCCGCGGACGCGCAGCAGCCCGTGGAGCGCCCCGCTGTCCTCATAGCGATAGACGGTGCCCAGCTCGGCCCAGCGCAGGGGCAGGTCGCGGTAGGAGCGCTTGCGGCTCTTGTAGATCTGGATCTGGAAGGGGCAGTTCATCGGCTTGACGTAATAGGCCGTCTCGTCGATGACCATCGGCGAATACATGTTGGCCTTGTAAAAGCCCAGGTGGCCGGAGGTCTCCCACAGATTGGCCTGGCCAATGTGGGGCGTGTAGAGCAGGTCGTACCCGCCCTTGAAATGCTCCTGCTTCCAGAAATCCTCGATGATCGAGCGGATCCGGGCGCCCTTGGGGTGCCAGTGGATCAGCCCCGGGCCCACGTCGTCCTGCACGCTGAAGAGGTCCAGCTCCTTGCCCAGCTTGCGGTGGTCGCGCTTCTGCGCCTCCTCGAGCTGGTGCAGGAAGGCGGCCAGGGCCTCGCTCGACTCGCGGGCGATGCCCGAGAGGCGCTGCAGCATGGGGTTCTTCTCGGTGCCGCGGTAGTAGGAGCCCGCCACGGTCATGAGCTTGAAGGCCTTGACGCTGCCCGTGCTCCTGACGTGGGGCCCCCGGCAGAGATCGAGGAAATCGCCGCACTTGAAGAGGGTGATGGTCTCGCCCTCGGGAATATCGGCCAGGCGCTCCAGCTTGAAGCGGGTCTGGCCGGCGGCCTTGAGCATCTCGGCGGCCTGGGCGCGGGTGACCTCAATGCGCTCGAACGGCAGGTCGGCGGCCACGATCCGGGCCATTTCGGCCTCGATCTCGGGAAAATCCTCGGGGGTCAGCTTGCGGGGCATGTCGACGTCGTAGTAGAAGCCGGTGTCGGTGGCGGGGCCGATATCGAGCTGAATGCCCTTATAAAGGCGGGCAAGGGCGGCCGCCAGCACGTGCGCGGCGCTATGACGCAAAACTTCCTGATCCTGTTCCAAAAGAGTCTCCTCGCAGCCAGCCCGGCGGCGGCATGCCAACCTGTTCTGTTGAGCTGACTTATCATAATGACATGCCCCACCCCGCCCTGTCAACGTCAATTGCCCGCGTTTCCGGGCGCATTTCCGGGCGGCCCCTCGCTAAAACTTGACGCCCACCGAGCCATGCTTTACTTTATCGGTGTACAATGAAAACCGATACCCTATTCGTGGTGGACGACGACCCTCTCATCCTCAGAATGCTGACTCGGATGTTGAGGGACGCGGGCTTTCTTGTCGAAACCTTCGCCTCCGGCCGGGAGTTTCTCGATCGACTGCCCTTCAAGGGAAGCTGTTGCGCCATTATCGACCTGCAGATGCCCGGCATGAGCGGCCTGGACTTGCAGGCCGAGCTCGCCAAAGCTGAAGCTCCCATTCCGCTCATCTTCATCACAGGCCACGGCGATGTTCCCGCCAGCGTGAAAGCCATGAAGAACGGCGCGGTCGACTTCCTGCTCAAGCCCTTTGAAAAAACAACGCTCCTGGCCGCCGTCCATGCCGCGCTTGAAAAGGACCGCCACGCCCAGCGGAAGCTGGCCGAGATCAAATCGGCCCGGGACCTGGAGCTCTCCCTGACCCGGCGGGAGCGCGAGGTGATGGAGCGGGTTGTCGCCGGCCAGCTCAACAAGCAAATCGCGTTTGGCCTCGGCATCAGCGAAGCCACCGTCAAGGTGCATCGCGGCCGGGTCATGGAGAAGATGGGCGTGACGTCCGTAGCCGAGCTGGTCAAAGCCATCGAACGCGGTAAGCGGTAAGCGACGGCCCCTACGACTTTCGTGTAATACCCCTTCCGGCGATCCTCCCTTATCCTCTTGCTGATCACACCAAGCAAGGAGGCTCCATGCGACACCAGCCCGCCCTGACCTTTCTCCCTCAGGAAAAAGTGGTAATCTGTCAGAAATGTTGGCAACCGCGGACCGTTTCTTCCTGCGACGGGGCCTCGCGCACCGTGTGCCCCTCCTGCGAAGAGCCCCTAAAGGAATCCCTCGACAGGCCCTACTCCCTGCAGCCGTGGGCGGAATGGCTGATCGTGGGCGTGCTGGCGCTGAGCGCCCTGCTGATGGTCGTCGTCCTGCCCACGGACAACCTGTACCGAACCGTCCATCTGTCGATGGGGATGGCCACGGCGGTGATCGCCCTGGTCGCCCGGATCCTGGTGAAGACCAAGACGGAGTCCGCGGAAACGGCCTGCTGGACGGCGACAGGCCTGCTGCAGGTGCTGGGCGTGGTCATCGTGGTCAAGGGATTCACCTTTTAACCTGCCGCAGAAGCTCCGTGCTCCCTTCGAATTTGTTTAAGCGTTCTCAGTCCTTCCCTGATTGCCAGACGGCGCTGTGGCCCTAGACTGTCTGTGCCATGAATGAAGCCTTCAAAGACATATCCGTCCGCCCGGTCCGCTCCGAAGCCGCTTCCGCCCGGCTGAAACAACTCAGTCTTGCCCTCTATTACGGATTGGCCATTTTGTACAGCGTGGGCGGCGTAGCGGTTCTTGAGATAATCCGGATCTATTTCCCCGAAGACGAGCCCCCCATCATCCTCCTGGCGCTGTGCGTCACGGCCACCGCCTGGCAAGGGGGCCTGGGCCCGGGCGTCCTGGCCACAATCCTCGTTGCCCTGGGATCGTGGGGATTCCTGATCCCGCCCGAAGGGTTCGCCCTTCCGCATGCGACCCAGGTCATGCGCCTCGTGCTGATCGTGGCCAGCGGAGCGGCGGTCAGCTTCCTGGCGGAAGGCCTGCGCCAGACCCTCGCGCTGCTGCAGAGCAGCGAACGGCGCGTGCGGATTGTGCTCGATACGGCGGCGCTCGGCATTGTCGAATGCGACAAGGACGACCAGGTCATCCTCGCCAACCGGAACGCCCTCAAGCTGCTGAGCTACCCCCTGGACAAGCTGCTGGGAAAATCCATCCGCGACCTGACCGCTCCCGAAGACCGCCCCTTTTCGGACGGCCTCTACAAAAAGCTCCATGACGGGACCCTGGCGCAGGGCGACTACGAAACCCGCTTTCTCCGATTCGATGGATCGCCCGTCCTGGTTCACGCCACGGTGGCCCCGGTTCGCGATGCGGACGGCCTGTTCCTCGGCTCGATCGGCACGGTCGAAGACATCACGGACCGGAAACGGAACGAGGCCGGGCGTGAACGCACGGGAGCTGCGAAAGCCCGCCCCGGCTCCGCGTAAGGCCCTTACAGCTCAACCTGGATGCCCACTTCAATGACGCGGTTGGGCGGGATATTGAAGAACTTGGAGGCGTCGAGGGAGTTCTTGGACAGGAACGCGAACAGCTGCTTGCGCCAAGGCATCATGTTCCGCCCGTGGACCAGGATCAGCGTTTCACGGCCCAGGAAAAAGGTGACCTTGCTGGGCGTCAGGTCCAGCCCTTCAATCTTCAGGCTTTTCAGCAGGGCCGACAAATCGGGATTTTCACTGAACCCGTACCGGGCCGTGATCTGCGTGAAGTTCTCCTCCAGCCTGTTGATCGTGACCCGCTCGGCCTCGGGGATGCGGGGCCGCTCCTCGTTTTTCAGCGTCAACAGGACCACGTTCATGTGAATCACCCGGTTGT
>CAXNFL010000171.1:0-4843 GCA_964201555.1 Kiritimatiellia bacterium | reverse complement strand
GTCTCCCGCTCCACAACCCGCGCCAGCCGCGCGGCGACCTCGGCCGAAGGGGCGCGCCCCTCCGCCTTCACATCGGATTCATTCCACGTCAGCCGGTACAACACGGCGCCCTCCTCGCGCGCGGCCATCAGCAAGCGGCTCAGGCCCCGGCTGACCCCCGGCGCCTGCGCCCGGGCAAACGGCTCAAACCGGTCCCGCACCGCCTCCCAGGCCGTGGACACCGCGCGCCGCTCATAGCCCGGATTGACGACGGCCGGCCCGCCCAGCCGGGCTACAAGCCCAAGCGCCCGCTGCCTGACGGCGGCGCCGACTTGCGATTCGCGATAGGACAGAATCCCCCGCCAGGAAAGCCCGGCGGCCAGAAGAATCAGACCCGCCCCCAGCCCGATGACGGCGGTGAACCGGCTTCCGCGATCGCGGCGGCTCTTCACCTCCGGATGCATCCGATCGTCCAGCCGGAAATCACAGCGCAACGGACCGGCCGTCAAGGCACGGATGGCATACGCGCGGGCCAGCACCGAGCGGGGCTCCTCCAGGATGCGGCCGCCGCCGGGCGCTTTCAATTCCCGCGCATAGCCTTCCACCAGCGGACGTTGTTCGGCCAGCGGCCCGGCCCAGATCCAATCGATCTCGCCGGCCTTCCCCTCGAACGCCATTCGGGTGAGGCGCAGCGCCTGGGCCGGATCGAAGCGCTTCAAACCCTGGGTGGAAATCAGTTCATCCCCCCGGCCAAAAGCCAGGGTGGAACGATCCTCGCCCAGGTAAACCACCGCGCGAAGGGCCTCCGGCGAAGCGGGCTGCTCCTCCAGGGCCTGCGTCCACAGGGCCAGGCCTTCCTGATCAAGATGATGCGGCTCGCGCCCCTCGGCGGCCCATCCGGCCAGACGAGTCCGCAAGTCGCCCGCTTTCGTCACGGCGGCCGTCAGCGTCCACCCGGCGGAGGAAAACGGGCGCTGCGCCCCGACGCACTCGATCACGCACTCCTCGATGCCGAACGGCAGCTGCACATCCAAAAGGCCCGGCAGAACACCCTGCGCCTTGGTCCTGGACTGAAGCGGCGTCTGGATGCGGCGAACCCAGGCGTCCTTCTCCGTCAACCCGGTTGCCAGGGCCGCGCCTTCAAGCGGAATGGAGGCCGGCGTCACCGTCACCGACCGCCCCCGCCGGACGGCCAGAACGGCAATCGGGCCGGCGGGGGTTTCATCCATCCCCACGCACCGGTCGATCCATTCGCATGTTGGAGAACGACTTTCCATTCCCTAGCGCTCCACCCAGGTTAAGATCCGGAATCCCCCATCGGCCCGCTGCGCCAGCGCCCACGCCTCCCGGCGATCCTTGTCCAAAGCAGCGGTAACGGACAGGGAAAAGCGACCGGCGTCCTTGGCTCCGGGCCCGCCTGCCGCCTGAACCTGGACGGCCGTCTGCACGCCGTCCGGCGCCTGGTAGCTGCCGCTTTTGGGGAGACCGCGGGGTTGGCCGGCGGCCTCGCGCAGGTCGCTCCACACGGCATCCCAGAGGGCCAGGCGCAGGCGGGCCTGCCGCTCCGCCCGGCGTTCCTCCGCCAGCAGCGTGTACCGCCTCGCGCCCCCGACGGCGAGCAGCGAGCCGACCAGCGCCACGGCCGCCAGCACGACCAGCAAGGCCGCTCCCCGGCAAGGCATGCGTAAACGGTCCCTCGACATCGTTACTTTTTCAACTTCAGCACCTGTTCGTTCAACAGGAGCGTGTTGATGGCCATTTCAAGCTCCGAGTCGCGCGTCGCGCCCAGCTGGAGCGAGAGCATGTAGTGGCGGCGGGCGAGATCGGGGTCCGGCTTTTTCAGCCGGATCAGGATCTGGGCCAGGTTGAAATGCGCCTCCGACAGATTCCCGTCCAGATCCAGCGCCTCCTCGAAGGCCTGCCGGGCCTTGCCGAGATCACCTGTTCCCATATAGGAGACACCGAGCGTTTGCCAGACCTCCGCCGGGGCCCGGCCGTGTTTCACCAGCGGCTCCAGCTCGCGCACGGCATCCGGGAAAGCCCCCAGGCGGCAGTAGGTGATGCCCAGCAGGTGGGTGACGCCCGCCTCGTCCGGATACATGCCTTTCATCTCCGTCAGCAGCGTCACGGCATTGGAGTAGGCGCCCGCGGCCAGCAGCTGCCGCGCCTGGCTCTTCAGGATCGACGGGATGGCCTGCGCCTCCCCGCCGGCCGGCTTCACCTCCAGCTTGGCCAGCCGCCCGCGCAGGGCCGTGTTCTCCTTTTTCAGCGCCAGCAGCTCGGCGCGCAGATCGGCCAGCGCGGCATCGCGCTCCACGATGCCGGCCTTGAGCGCCTTCATGGCCGTTTCGGCCGAGGCGGCGGACAGGACGAACGACACTTCCGACATCGCGTTGGAGGGCCCGCCCTCCCCGGGAGAGGCCGCCGCGGCGGCCTCGCAGGGCTTGCCGTCACGGATCTTCTCGATCGCGCTCTCGCAGCCCAGGATGCGGCTCCGCACGATGTGGGAGGCCCACCCCGGATAGTCGGCCTCCACCGACTCCAGGATCTCCAGGGCATCCCCGTACGCCGCGGACGCCTTCGCCGGATCGCCGGATTTCCAGGCCTGCTCGGCCCGGGTCATGAGGACATAACTCTGGCCCAGCCGCTCGCTGGCGCCGGGCGCGGCCTCCCCTTTTTCGTCCGCCTTCGGCGCCGCCGGAGCCGGCGCGGCGAGAACAGGAGCGCCGGCGACTACCATCGATACGATCATCCACATCCAGGAGCGGGTCATGACACGATTCCTCCGGCGGGACGTTCCCGGGCGGGAAGGTCCTCCACCTTGTATTGGTTTAACTTGCGATGCAGCGTGCGCCGGCTGATGCCCAACTCCTGGGCGGCCCGGGATTTGTTCCCGTCGCATTTGCGGAGCGCGTTCAAGATCATGATTTTCTCGGTCTCGTCCAGCGGCCGCACGGCGCCGCCCGGGGCCGGGGGCAAGGCGATCCCCGCGGGCAGCCCCTTCGATTCAACCGCCGTCCGGATGGCCGGCGGCACATCCCGCAAGGTGAGCCGGTCGCCCCGCGAGAGAACCACCATCCGCTCGATCGTGTTGCGAAGCTCGCGCACGTTGCCCGGCCAGGCGTACTGCATCAGCATGTTGAGCGCCTCCGGCGTCAGGTCGCGCACCTCGCGGTTGTCCTTGGCCGCGAACTCGCGCAGCAGGGCGCGGCAGAGCAGCGGCACATCGTCCATCCGCTCCCGGAGCGGCGGAACGGTGATCGTCACCACGTCGAGCCGGAAGAACAGGTCCTGGCGGAACTTGCCCTCGTCCGCCAGCGTTTTCAGGTCGCGATTGGTGGCGGTGATCAGGCGGATATCCACCTCAACGGTGGCCCGCCCCCCCACCCGCTCGAACTTCCGCTCTTCCAGGACACGCAGCAGCTTTGTCTGCACGCTCAGGTCCACTTCGGAGACCTCGTCCAGGAAAAGGGTTCCGGTGTCGGCCATCTCGAACCGGCCGATCCGCCGGTCGGTGGCGCCCGTGAACGACCCCTTTTCGTGGCCGAACAATTCGCTCTCCAGCAGCGTCGGGGCCAGGGCCGCGCAATGCACCGCGACAAACGGCCCCTTCACCCGCGTGCTGAGCCGGTGAATGGCGTGGGCCACCAGCTCCTTGCCCGTGCCGCTTTCGCCCTGGATCAGGATGGTGGCGGAAGTCGGCGCCGCCTGCCGGATGATCTCGAACACCTCCCGCATCGGGGCCGACTCGCCAATGATATTCTCAAGCCCGAACTTCTCGTCGAGCTGCTCCTTCAAGGCGACGTTCTCTTCCTCCAGGCGGGCGGTCTTGAGCGCCTTGGCCACGCGCTGTTCGAGCTCCACCAGCTCCACCGGCTTTTGGAGAAAGTCGGAGGCGCCCCGCTTCATGGCTTCCACCGCCGAATCCACGCTCCCGTAGGCGGTCAGCACGATCACCGACAGGCGCGGATTCTGCGCCAGCGAGCGCTGCATCAGGGCCAGCCCGTCCATGCCGGGCATGCGCAGGTCGGTGACGAGCACGCGGACGGGATGGTGCGCCAGGAAGTCGAGCGCCTTCTCGCCATTCTCGGCCAGCAGCACCTCGTAATTCGCGCGCAGGGCGCGCCCCAGGCCCTCGCGCGTGTTCTTGTCGTCGTCGGCAATCAGGATGACAGGTTTCGGCTCCATAATTCCTTTTTTAGCCCGGTTTCGCTTCCGGTTCGGCCGGGCCTTCGAGCAGCCGCAGCCGGCGGGCATGCAGCGGCAGGGAGAGGATCACCGCCGTGCCCTTGCCCGGCTCGCTCACCAGCTTCACCCGGCCCCCGTGCTCCTGCATGATCCGCTGCACGATCATCAGTCCCAGCCCGTTGCCCGTTGTCTTGGTGGTGAAATAGGGTTCGAAAATCCGGCCCATCGCGTCCGGATCGACGCCCGGGCCGCTGTCCTGGAAGGTCACCTCCAGGTCCGGCTCGCGGACCGACAGGGAGATGTCGATCCGGCCGCCGGAAGTCAGCGCCTCGAGGGCGTTCTTGATGACATTGAAAAAGGCCTGCTTGATCTGCTCCTTGTCCGCCGGCACGTTCGGCAGGGGCTCATGCAAATCCAGGTTGACCGTGATGCCGCGGTTCTCAATCTCCTGCTTGAGCAGCGTCAGCGTTTCATGCAGGATCAGCTCGAGGCGGACGGGACCCAGCTTCGGGCGGCTGGGCCGGATGGCGCGGAGAAACTGGGCGATGATGGCGTCCAGGCGGGTGACCTCGGAGCGGGCGATATCCACCATCTCCCCCAGCCCCGCGCGCCGCTCGGGATCGGGCAGCGCGTTCACTTCGCGCTCGAGCAGCTGCAGGTGGATGGTCAGCGCGTT
>CAXNFL010000170.1:0-4851 GCA_964201555.1 Kiritimatiellia bacterium | reverse complement strand
CAGCGGCGCCATGATCACGGCCAACGTCGCGGCGGAGCAGGGGAAGTCGGTCTTCGCCATTCCGGGCCGCATCGATTCGCCGACTTCGCAGGGAACGCATAACCTGATTAAAAACGGGGCCAAGCTTGCGGAGTCGGTCAGCGATGTGCTGGACGACCTGGGTAGCCTGTTCACGGCCGTCTCGCGCTCGGCGGCCCGGCCGCCGGAGGAATCGGCCCGCGCCGCCCAGATCCGGATTCCGCTTTCCGGGGCGGAACAGACCATTATGCAGCGGCTGATGGAGGATGATAGGCTCGACATCGACACCCTGGTTCGGCAGTCCGGACTTCCCGCCGCCACCGTCTCGGCCACCTTGCTGATGCTGGAAATGAAACGACTGGTCAAAACGTTGCCGGGGCGGTTTGTGGAAGTTGCTCATTGATTTTAGGAGTTTCTAACCACGGATAGCACGGATATCACTGATTGAAATACAACCCTCTAACCACGGATAACACGGATATCACTGATCGAAATACAATCCTATAACCACGGATAACACGGATATGGAATCACTGATACACGAAGACTTGAGCGGACAGATCCTGTGCGCAGCGATGACGGTTCTGAACGAACTGAAGCCAGGTCTTGACGAGAAGCTTTACGAAAATGCCCTTGTTATTGAATTAAGAGAGCATGGTCATATAGTCAATCAGCAGAAGTTGTTTAAGGTTGAATACAAGGGGCAGGATATCGGAAGGCTGATTCCTGATCTTATCGTCGATGACCTGGTCATCGTCGATCCAAAGGTAGTGGTTTCGTTCAGCGAGAGTCACGTGGCGCAAATGACTGGCTATTTAGCGTTGACGGGTCTGCGACTGGCATTACTGCTGAACTTTAAGTACGCCAAGTTGCAGTGGAAACGGGTCGTACGGTGAAATCATATCAGTGGTTGGTGTTGTTGAGGGGTAACCACGGATGGCACGGATAACACGGATACGGAAAGGGGAAAGGATGGTTTTTCATCCGTGATATCAGTGTAATCAGTGGTTGGTTTTGTTGGGGGATAACCACGGATGGCACGGATAGGAGTGGTTGGTTTTAAGAGTAACCACGGATAACACGGATACCACTGAGGGGAAGGAGAATAAAAAAGAGGTTGTTATCCGTGATATCAGTGTAATCCGTGGTTGGTTTTGTTGGGGGATAACCACGGACAGCACGGATAGCACGGATTCGGGAAGGGGAAAGTAACGGTTCTTCATCCGTGTTATCGGTGTAATCAGTGGTTGGTTTTTCGGAGGAGAGGATAATTTGGTAAACCAAAGTCGCGTATGATGTGATAATAAAACAGAAAAAAGATGTTGCGGAACCCCTCGTATTACTTAAAGATAGGCACCCTAATTTTCAACTCGGATAAGGTGCATGAGTAAAAAACTGGTCATCGTCGAATCTCCCGCCAAAGCCAAGACAATTGGAAAAATCCTGGGGGAAGACTTCGTGGTCAAGGCCTCCATGGGCCATATTCGCGATCTGCCTGTCAAGGGCATCGGTATCGCCTTTGACAAGGATTTCGCGCCCCGGTACGAAGTCACGCCCGACCGGGTCAAGATCGTCAAGGAGCTCCAGGCCGCGGCCAAGTCGTGCGACGAGGTCTTCCTGGCGCCCGATCCTGACCGGGAAGGGGAGGCCATCGCCTGGCATCTCGAAACGTTGCTCAAGGAAATCATTCCCGACGTTCCCTATCATCGGGTCACCTACAACGAAATCACGCCCCGCGCCGTGCGGGAAGCGTTTGCCAACCCGCAGGCGCTGAACATGAAGCTGGTCGACGCCCAGCAGGCCCGCCGGGTGCTGGACCGCATCGTCGGCTACAAGGTCAGCCCCCTGCTCTGGAGCCAGATCCAGCGCAACACCAGCGCCGGCCGCGTCCAATCCGTCGCGCTCCGCCTTATCTGCGAGCGCGAGCAGGCCATTCGCGCCTTCACGCCCGAAGTCTACTGGCTGATCGGCGCCGATGTGCGCAAGGAGGTCGCTCCCGTGGATCCCTTTGCCGTCCGCCTGGCCCGCATCAAGGGCGAAAAGGCCGATATCCGCAGCGCGGAACAGGCCGACGCCATCCGCGTCGATCTCGACAAGCGCAAGCTGCGCGTGAAGGGCGTGGCCATCAAGGAGGTGTCCCGCAAAGCCTTCCCGCCGTTCATCACCAGCACGCTCCAGCAGGCCGGCTCGCGCGTCTACAATTACACGCCGTCCCGCACGATGCGGATCGCCCAGGAGCTCTATGAAGGCGTGGACCTGGGCGAGGGGCCGACGGGCCTCATCACCTACATGCGTACGGACTCCGTCAATATCTCCAAGGATGCCCAGGCGTCCTGCCGGGAGTTCATCGCCCAGACTTTCGGGGAAGCTTATGTTCCCGAAAAGCCGAACGCCTACAAGTCCCGCGGCGGCGCCCAGGAAGCCCATGAGGCGATCCGCCCCACCGATGTCGCCCGCACGCCCGACAGCCTGAAGGGGCGGATCGGGAACGACGAGTGGAAGCTGTATGTCCTGATCTGGCAGCGCTTCGTGGCCAGCCAGATGACCCCGGCCCGCATCGAGCAGCGCACGGCCGAAGTGGAAACCGAAACCGCCCCCGGCGCCGTGGCCGATTACCTCTTCCGGGTCACGGCCTCGCAGGTCGTCTTCCCCGGCTACATGGCCGCCGCCGGCGACTGGAAGCCCAAGGCCAAGGATCCCGAGAAGACCGACGAGGACAAGCCCTCCAGCCCGGATGAGGAGCCCGAGGTCGATCAGCTGCCCCCTCTGGCGGCCGGCGAGCCCCTCGAGGTCCTGAAGTGGCTCGAGGAGCGCAAGGAAACCCAGCCGCCGAATCGCTTCAGCGAGGCCACGCTGATCAAGGCGCTCGAGGAAGAGGGCGTGGGCCGCCCCAGCACCTATGCCCAGATTCTCGCCACCCTGCATGTGCGCCGCTACATTTCGAAGGAAAAGCAGAAGCGCGCCATTCTCCCCACGCCGCTCGGCGAAAAGGTCAACAAGCTCCTGGTGAGCGTGCTCAACGAGCTGTTCGACGTGACCTTCACCGCGGCCATGGAGAAGAAGCTCGACGAGATCGAGGAGGGGAAGGTCAGCTGGACCGACATGCTGCACACCTTCTACGACCAGTTCCAGATTTGGATGGAAAAGGCCAAGGGGCCGCCCGCCGAGATCGATCATGTGCGCCGGCTGCTGGATCTGCTCAAGCAGGTCAAGGAATGGGCGCCGGGCGTGGCGACCGGCGCCAAGGGCAAGATCAAGGGCGACGCGGAGTTTGTCGCCTCCGTGGAGAAGCAGTTGAACACGGGCAAGAAGCCCGTCTCCGGCCGGCAGCTCGAGGCCCTTGGCCGCCGGGCGGCCCGCTATCGCGACCAGCTGCCCGACGTGGCCCCGGTTCTTCAGTCGATGAACCTCGGCCCCCTGCTGGACGAGGCGCCGCCGCAGCCGCCCTCCGCCGCCAACGTGCGCAAGCTGGCCCTGTTGAGCGCCATCGAGCTGGATCCGCCCGAAACCCGTCGCGGAAGAACCTACGATGACAAGGCGTTTGTCGCGTCGCTCAAGCAGCGCGCCGATGGCGGGCGCGAGCTGTCTCCCGCCCAGGCCGCCTCCCTCGATCGGCTGGTGCTCAAGTATGCCACGCGCATCCCGACTTTCGAAGAGGAACGCGAGCAGCTGGTCCTGCAGCCCGACGGGCCGGAAGGCGCCACCGGCGGCGCGCCCGATCCCGAGGCGAAGGCCATGGTCGACCGCTTGTCCCTGGTCCAGCAATGGGACGACCCCACGACCAAGGGGAAGCGGACCTTCGACGACAAGGCGTTCTTCACCTCGCTTTCCACCCAGTTCGCCCAGCGCGGGCGGCTGTCGCCCCGGCAGGTGGGCGCCTTGAAGCGGATGGATAAGCGCTACTCGGCCAAGACGGGCGCCGCTCCGGCGGATCCCGCCGCGGACGCTCCGGAAGATGATGCTCCGGAGAAAGTCTGAAAGGCGCGATGAAAGACCGGTTGGGTTCAGATCCGGCCATTCGCGAGTTCCGGCGTCACCTCCAAACCGAGGTCAATGCGTCGGTTCATACCGTATCCGGCTATCTCCAGGATCTGGCCCAATTTGTTGACAGGACCTGGGGGCCGGATGCGAAGCCCCCGTTTTCCTGGAAAAATGTGGATCGGCTGGTCGCGCGCGGGTTCCTGGTGGCGCTGCAGAAGGAGGGGCTTTCCGCCTCAAGCCTGCAACGCAAGCTGTCCAGCCTCCGCGCCTTTTACCGTCACCAGATGCGCGAGGAGCGGATGACGGTCAATCCCTTCAGCGGATTGTCGGGCCCGAAAAAGCCCCGCAACCTGCCGAACGTGCTGTCGGTGCAGGAGACGGCCCGATTGCTCGAGGCGCCCCGCGCCCTCGCCGCCCGCAACGGCGGAGCCAAGCCCCAAAACCGAATCCGCCGGAAGGCGGAGGACGCGTATGCGGTGATTCGCGATACCGCCATTCTCGAGGTGCTGTATAGCACGGGCGCCCGGATCAGCGAACTGACCGGCCTGACCGATACGCAGGTGGACCTGCTGTCGGGCGTCGTGGTGGTTCGCGGCAAGGGGCGCAAGGAGCGGATGTGTCCCCTGGGCGATCCCGCCGCCCGCGCGCTGAAGGCGGCCCTGGAGGCGCGCTCCCGCCTGTTTCCCATGCGGAGCCGCTCGGCGGCCGCCTCGCGGCCGGTGTTCGCGAACCTGGCCGGCGGATCGCTGACGCCCCGCTCGGTGGAGCGCAACCTGAAGAAGTACCTGGTGGAGGCGGGGCTCAACCCCGCGCTCTCGCCGCATGCGCTGCGCCATTCCTTTGCCACGCACC
>CAXNFL010000169.1:0-4876 GCA_964201555.1 Kiritimatiellia bacterium | reverse complement strand
GGCGGGCTCCACGGCCAGGGCGCGGGCGAGAGCCACGCGCCGGCCTTCGCCGCCCGACACCGTGGCGGCGCTCTGCCCGGCCAGCGCCTCGAGCCCGAAGAGCGCCAGGAGCCGCTCCACGCGCGCGGCTTGTTCCTTTTTTGTATATTTTGAAAAGCGCAGGCCGAAGGCCACGTTCCCGGCCACGGTCAGGTGGGGGAAGAGGTCGCCCGTCTGCGACACATAGGCCACGCGCCGCCGCTCCGGGGGCAGGCGGCCGAGGTCGCGGCCGCCGAGCCGGATCATGCCGGGCGGCGAGCGGAGCACGCCGGCGATCAGGCTGAGGAGCGTCGTCTTGCCCGACCCCGAGGGGCCCAGCAGCACGAACCAGTCCCGTTCGGCCAGGTCGAGGGACAGGGGCCCCAGCTTAAAGGAGCCGGCCGTGGCGGACGCCTGGTTCAGGGAGAAGAAGGGCTCCGTCATGAGGCCCCTCCTTCCGGCGCGTGGAGGGTGGGAATGCGGCGGGAGACGAGCTGGAGGAGGAAGAAGAGGCCCAGCGACAGGAGCAGCAGGGTGGAGACGAGCGGGGCGGTCTCGGCCAGCCCCATGCGCTCGAAGCGGTTGAAGACGGCGATGGGCGTGACCGCGGGCGAGGCGGTCATGAAGTAGACGGCGCCGAACTCGCCGGCCGCCCGGGCCCACGTGAGGACCGCGGCCAGGAAGAGGCCCCGCCGGGCCAGTGGCAGCGTCAGGTGGAAGAACGCCCCCAGCGAGTTGGCGCCCAGGTGGCGGGCCGCCAGCTCCAGCGGGGGCGGCACGGCGTCGAACGCCGCCATGGCGGGCTTGACCAGGAAGGGCAGCGCCACGAACACCTGGGCCAGCACGATGCCCGCCAGGGCGCCGTCGAAGCGGACGCCGAGCAGGTCGAAGAGCGCGCCCCCGAGCGGCTGCGCGCGGCCGAAGGTCATCAGCAGGGCCAGGCCGGCCACCGACTGGGGAATGACGACCGGCACGTCGATCAGCGAGAGCACGAGGGCCTTGCCGCGGAACTCGAGCCGGCTCAGCCCGTAGGCCAGCGGAATGCCGAACAGGGCCAGGATCGCCGTGGACAGTGTGGCCGTCCCCGCGGTCAGCAGGATGGCCTGCCGGGCTTCGGGCTCCCGCAGCACATCACCCAGGCTCTGGGGCGTCTGGCCGAGCAGGAGGATCACCACCGGCAGGAGCAGCGCGCCCAGGAAGGCGAGGCCGGCGACCAAAAAGCAGCGGGCGGCGTTGGAGGGCACCCGGCCGCGCGCCGAGAAGGCGGCGGTGAGCAGCAGGAAGAGGATGAAGGCCGTTTCCCACGCGTAGGGCTGGCCGGCGGTGAAGGCGAGGACCAGCGCCCAGAAATAGGCCAGCATGCGCGGGCTGCGCCCCGTGGCGGAGAGGCCCATGAGCGCCAGCAGGAAGAGCGGCTCGGCGTGGCTCATGCGGAGAATGAAGATGTAGAAAAGGACGCCGTAGCTGCCGGCGAAGAGGAGCCCGTAGGAGAGGGGAAGATTTTCGAAGATTTTGAAGCCCGCGTAGACGGTCAGGATGTTGACCATCAGGATGGCGCCGCTGGTGAGGGAGTCGGGCGCGAGCTGCTGGCCGATCAGGGCGTGCGAGGCGATCAGGAGCATGATGGCCGGCCCCATCAGGCGGTCGGCGACTTTCCGCACCGTGAGCCAGGCGAGGATCAGGTTGGCGCCCAGCAGCATGAGGTTGAAAAGCTCTAAGGGCTGGATCCAGCCGCGCCAGCCAAGGGTGGCGTGCAGCACCAGGTGAAGGCCCGCGATCAGGAGAGGCACCACCATCAGAAGGGCCCTCCATAGTCGGCCCAATCCCGGAACGAGCCATACAGGGACCGGTCGCCGTAGAAGCGGGGGCGGAGCAGGGTGAACCCCTTTTCCTCCCAGACGCCGCGCCCCGCGGTCAGCAGGCTTCGCACGAGGGCGACGGCGGCTTCGGGATGCGGGGCGTTGTCCGGAATGGACAAGGCGTAGATGGCGGCCTCCGGATCGGCCTCCAGGCGGATGAAGCGGATATCCTGCATCAGGCAGGTGGTGCGGTAAAGGAAGGCGTAGTCCAGGTCGCCGGCCTTGAGCCGCGCCGCCAGCGTGCCGACATCGTCCACCACCGGCACGGAGGGGCCCCGCAGGCGGGCCTCCAGGCCGGCGGCGCCCGCCTGTTCCCTTTTTTTGACCATCCGGAGGGCGCGGACGCCGGCGGGGCTGATCTTCTCGTCGGCCCGGCCGAGGCGGACGGCCGGATCGAGCAGGACGGGCGCCCAGTTGCGCTCGGCCTCGTCGGTGCGCGGGGCGCGGCTGCCCACGGCGAGGACGAGCTCATCGGAGGCGAACTCCAGGCGCCAGGCGAAGCGGCCGGCGCCGCGGCTTTGGAAGTAGGCGCCGTCGGTGATCAGCATCAGGTCGCAGTCGCGGCCGAGCTCGGTCACCTTGCGCAGCAGGTTGCCGCTGCCGCCCGTCTCGCTGGTGATCGCGCGGCCGAGGCTCATCTCCGCCCTGGGAAGCAGCTCGTGCAGCGCCGGCTCGAAGGCGGCGGCGTAGAAGACGGTCAGGGGCGGCGGCTGGCGCGTGCAGGCGGTGAAGAATAGCGGATAGCTGATAGCTGATAGCGAAAGGAAGATAGCGGATAGCGGATAGCGGAGGAGGAATTTCACAGGCCCAGTTTCTCCTCTTTGCGGAAGGCGGCGATGGCGGCGCCGAGGGCCACGATGGTCTGGGGCGAGTCGGGGATGTGGACCTTTTTGTTGAGGCTCTCCTCGACAGTCCGCGCCAGCGCGCGGTTGAGCGCGCCGCCGCCGACGAAGGCGATCACCTCGCGCTGGCCCACGCGCCGGACCATGGAGCCGATGCGGTCGGCGATGGCCTGGTGGGCGGCGGCGGCGATATCGTCCTTGGCCACGTTCCGGGCGAGGAGCGACACCACCTCGCTCTCGGCGAAGACGGCGCAGGTGGAGTTCATGTGGATCTGCACGGTGGAGCGGAGCGCCGCCTCGATGAAGGCCGGCAGGTCCATCTCCAGCTTGCGGGCCAGCATTTCCAGGAAGCGGCCCGTGCCGGCCGCGCACTTGTCGTTCATCGCGAAATCCTCCACCTCGCCCAGGTCGCCGATGGCGATGACCTTGGTGTCCTGCCCGCCCAGGTCGAGCAGGGTGTGGATGGGGCCCCCGGGGCAGCCGGTATGCACGGCGCCCAGCGCGCAGGCCTTGATCTCGGTGATGACCAGGTCGCCGAAGCCCGCGAGGCGCCGGCCGTAGCCGGTGGTGGCCACGGCGTCCACCTGGCCCTTGTCCAGGCCGGCGGCCAGCAGGGCGGCGTCGAAGACGAGGCGGGCGGAGTCGGAGGGCAGGGCGGCGTTGGGCATGACGATCGACGCGAGCGCCCGCTCGCCGTCGAAAAGCACGGCCTTGGTGGTGGTGGAGCCGATATCGAGCCCGGCGGTGATCTTCATAAGGTCTCCAGGAAGGCCTCGAGGCGGACGCGGAGCTGCTCCGTGTCCTCGAGGCTGTAGTCGGTGCGGAGGTTCATGACCGGGAAGCGGCGGTCCTTGAGCACGCGCTCGAGGCGGTAGCTTTCCAGGTCGAACGGCTGGCAGAGGCGGAGCGAATAGTTGATCACGCCGTCGGCCTTGGCCTGCTCGCGCAGGTCGAGCACGCGGTTGATCCGGGTGGTCTGGGTGGTGAAGCAGGGGCAGATCGCGCCGAAGATCGAGCGCGAGGCCAGCGCGCGCAGCAGGGCGTCGAAGCTGGTCTCGTCGGTCACGGCGGGCTCCAGGCAGGACTCCACGCCCGTGCAGAGCGTGTCGGCCACCACGTCGGCGCCGCACTCCTCCAGCAGGTTGAGCACCTTGAAGTTGGGCCAGACCATGGGCGCGCCGGTGAGCAGCAGGCGGGGGCGCAGGCTGCGGCGCTCGGGCGTGTAGGCTTCCACCTCCACGAGCAGGCGCTCGGCGGCCTCGAGCCAGGTGTCGAGCGGCTCGGGCGAAAGGAGGGAGGACTGCACGCAGGCAAACAGGTCGCGCGCGGTGAGGGCGCGCGGCTTTTCCCAGCGGACCGCCTGGATGCGGCGGAGCAGGTCGCTGCGGCGGCCGGTGAGGGCCATGGCGGCGCGCAGGGAGGCGCGGGTGGCCGCGCGGCCGGTGACGCCCGCGATGAAGGCGGCCAGGCGGCGGAGCTCGGCGGCCACCGCGGCGGCGTGACGGTCGGGATCCTTGTCGGCCGGCAGGCTGAGGATGAACACGGGCTTGTAGTCGGCCAGCAGCTCGGCGAGCTTGCGCTTGGCGTCGCAGGTGGCGGGGACGATCAGGGCGTCGCAGGCGGAGGCGGCGGAGTCGGGCCGCAGGAACTGGCCGAGGGTCGCCTTGGCGAGGGGGCAGACGTCGCCCGAAAGGATCTCCTCGCCGGCCATCACGGAGGCGCTGTTGCCGCAGTCGAGGCGCACGGCCTCGCCCCCGGCGGCCAGGATCAGCTCCACGGGCACCAGGTTGCACAGGAGGCCGAGGCGGGGCTTGGCGGGCGGCACGGCGGCGGCGCGCCGGAGCCGCTCCTCGAAGAAGGCCATGGCGGCGGGGCGGCCGGGCGTCTCGGCCAGGCGGCGGAACTGCTCGTCCTCGAGGAACTGCTGCTTTTTCCGGTTGCCGGGATTGTCGGCCTGCGCGGGGGGCAGGCGGTAGGGGTTCTGGCCGGAGGGTTTCATGGGGCGCTTCCTTGCGGCGGGCGGGGCGCCGCGCTTTCGGTGATCGTTTTGCCCGCGAACTCCAGCCGCAGGCAGGAGGGGCGCGGGCAGTAGGCCACGCACTTGAGGCAGTAGAGGCAGTCGAAGGAGGAGACGTCCGTCTCCTTCATTTCGGCGGC
>CAXNFL010000168.1:0-4893 GCA_964201555.1 Kiritimatiellia bacterium | reverse complement strand
CGGCTCTCCCCCGCCCCTCATTCCGGTTCCCCCGCCCATTATCCACCCGGACAAGGCCCGCCACTCCCCCTAACCCCTCCCGCCTATGCCCTCCATCGCCACATCCAACCTGTCCCGCCGCCTGCTGCAAGGCCTGCTCATCGGGCTGGCGGCCTTTGCCGCCACGGCCGGACTATGGAAGTGGGCGCAGCCCCTCGAGGCCAAAACCTGGGACATGCGGGCGCGTTTGTTCGCCAAGCCCTCGCCCGCCTCCGATTCCATCCGCCTCATTTTCCTCGACCAGGCCTCGCTGGATTGGGGCAAGGCGCAGGGCCTCAGCTGGCCCTGGTACCGCGAAAGCTATGCCACGATTCTGAAGTTCTGCCACCGGGCCGGGGTCCGCAGCCTCGCCTTTGACGTCCTTCTCACCGAGCCCTCGGCCTATGGAGTCGAGGACGATGCCGCCCTCTCCCAGGCGCTGCGGCAAAACGGCCGGTTCATCCAGGGCTTTTTCCCTTCCGGCGCCTCCACCCGCTGGCCGGCGGATTATCCGTCCCCCTACCCGCCCGGCGTTCCCGACCTGAGCCGCCTTCCGGCCGGGCTCCAAAGCACCCATGCGACCTGGCCGATTCCCGAAGTCGCCTCGAATGCAACGCTCCTGGCCCATGTTCGCGCGTCCCCCGATCCGGACGGCATCATCCGGCGCACCTCGCTCTTCACCCGGTTCGACGGGCGCCTGGCCCCGAGCCTGGGCCTGGCCCCCCTCCTGCTGGACGAGCCCCGGCCCGCGATCCAGTACGCCCAAGGCTCACTCCAGGTCGGTTCACGGCGAATTCCGGTCGACGATCAGGGACTGACGCTTCTGCGTTATCGCGGCCCGTCCCAAACCCACCAGGCCGTCAGCGCGGCGGCCCTCATTCAATCCGAGCTCCTGCTGCAGGATGGAAAGCCGCCCACCATCGATCCGGCCGCTTTCAAGGACAAGTATGTCTTCTTTGGCTTCACCGCGCACGGGCTCTTCGACCTGCGGCCCACGCCGACCGGCGACAAGTATCCGGGCGTCGAAATCCACGCCACGGCCCTGGACAACCTGCTGGCGGGCGATTTCATGGCCGACGTCCCCCGGCCGGCCGCCCTGGCCCTCACGCTCCTGCTCTGCCTGCTGGCGGGCGCCGCCATTCGCGCCAGCCGCTCGGCCCACCTCAGCGCCATCTGGCTGGCCGTCTTCCTGGCCGTTCCCTTCGTCCTCGCCTGGGGCCTCTATCCCGCCGGCTTCTGGATGCCCTTCGTGGGGCCGGAAGCGGGCGTCGCCCTGGCGGTTGTGGCGGCGCTGGTCACCAACTACGCGGCCGAAGGCAGCCAGAAGCGGTTCATCAAGAGCGCCTTCAGCCAGTACCTGAGCCCGGTGGTGATCGACCAGCTTGTGCAGAATCCGGAACGGCTGACGCTGGGCGGCGAAAAAAAGCCCCTCTCGATCCTGTTTTCGGATGTGCGGGGATTCACGGGCATCTCGGAGACCCTCGACCCCCAGGCCCTGACGGCCCTGCTGAACCAATACCTGACGGCCGTCACCACCATCATCTACGAGGAAGGCGGAACCATCGACAAGTATGAGGGCGACGCCGTGATCGCCTTCTGGAACGCGCCGCTGGAGATGCCGGACCACGCGCTGCGGGCGGTGCGCGCGGCGGTGCGCTACCAGGACAAGTTGCGCGAGATGCGCCCGCTCCTTCTCGCCCAATACGGCCACGAGCTTCACGCCCGCATCGGCCTCAACTCGGGCCCCGTCGTCATCGGCAACATGGGGTCCGCCCAGCGCTTCAACTACACCTTCCTGGGCGATGCGGGCAACCTGGCCGCGCGGCTGGAAGGGATCAACAAGCAGTTCGGCACGCCGATCCTGGTCTCCCAATTCACGCGCGACCTGGCCGGCGACACGTTTGCCTTCCGGAAAATCGCCCGCGTGGGCGTGGTGGGCCGCAAGGAGCCGGTCACCGTGTACGAGCCGATGACGAGCGACGCCTGGAGAGCCGGGGAAGCGTCGTTCAAGGCCTTTGACGCGGCCTACGCCTCGTTTGAAAAGGGCGATTTCGCGGGCGCCAAAGCCCGCCTGGAGCCGCTGGCGGCCGCGGACCCCGTGGCGGCTTCCTACCTGAAGAAATGCGACGACCTGCTGCGCCAGCCTCCCGAACACTGGGAAGGCGTGTGGCTGATGACCGAAAAATAGAACGAACGGGAACCTCATGAAAACAAAAAATACGAACGCGCTTCACCTGCTGGGAAGCGGCAAGACCGTCTACCCGGACAGCCCGGACAAGGCCGTGCTGGAATCCTTCCCCAACCCGAAGCCCGGCCGGGACTATTGGATCCGCCTCGATTGCCCGGAGTTCACGGCCCTCTGCCCGATCACCGGACAGCCGGATTTCGGCCACCTGGTCATCGAATACATCCCGAACAAGCATTGCGTGGAAAGCAAGGCGCTGAAGCTGTACCTGTTTTCATTCCGCAACCACGGCGCGTTCCACGAGGCGGTCACGAACCGGATCCTGGACGACCTGGTGAAGGCGATCCGGCCGCGCAAGGCCCGCGTGACGGGCGATTTCAACCCCCGCGGCGGCATCGCCATCCGGGTGGTCGCCGAGCACCCCTGAGGTCACGCCAGCGGCAGGGTGAACCAGAACAGGCTGCCGCTGCCGGGCGCGCTGACGATCCCGATCTGCCCGCCCTGCGCCTCCACGACCATGCGGCAAAAAACAAGGCCCAGGCCGCTGGAATAGCGCACGCTCTTCTCCGTCCCCTCCAGCCGGCCGAACTTGCGGAAGAGGCGCGCCTGGTCCTCCCCGGAAATGCCCGTGCCCTCATCCTTCACGCCCACCTTCAGGAAGGCCCCGTCCTTCGCGGCCGAGAGGGTGACGGGCGTGGTTCCCGCCGTAAACCGGAACGCATTGCTGAGCAGATTCACGAGGACCCGGACCGTGAGATTCTTGTCGCACCGCACCGGGATCGGCTCCTCGGGCAGGTGCTTGGAAAAGGGATGGCTGCGGGCGATGCCCCCCAGCATCTTCATCGCCTCCCGGATCACCTCCTCGAACAGGACCTCCTTGGGATGCGCGAGCGCGTTGCCGCAGTCGTGCTTGTAGACATCCAGCATATCGGTGATCAGGCTCACCAGGATGAGGGACGAATCGTGGATATCGGCGACGAACTCGCTCGCCTCCGGATCCTTGATCACCGCCGTATTCAATGAAAGCAGATCCGACATGCCCATCACGCTGAACAGGGGCGTCCGCATGTCGTGCGCCACCAGGTGGGTCAGCATTTCGTGGAGCCGCTCGCTCTCCTGCAACTTCCGGTTGGCGACTTCCAGCTCGGCCTTCATCCGGGCCATGTGCAGATGCGTCTCAATGCGCATCCGCACCTCTTCCATCTGGAACGGCTTGGTGATGTAATCGGTCGCGCCCGCCTCGAACGCCTTCACCTTGTCGCGCGTGTCCTGCATGGCGCTGACGAACACCACGGGGATATCGCGATGAAGCGGCTCCGCCTTCAGCCGGCGGCAGACTTCGAAGCCGTCCATCTCCGGCATATTGATGTCCAGCAGGATCACATCCGGCCGGATTTCCTGCAACAGGGCCAGGGCCGCCGCGCCGCTGCGGGCCGGCCTGACCTTGTACCCCTCCAGCTGCATGAGCTTGACCAGCAGCTGGAGGTTGGACGGCGAGTCGTCGACCACCAGGACGTTAGTTCGCGTGTCGGACATGTTTACAACGCGATCGCCTTCACGCCCGTCTGGGCGCAGAACGAAAGGAGCTCGTCATACAGATGGGCGCCATAGCCCAGGCAGGCGTATTCGTTATTCCACGCCTCGACCAGGGCGTCCATGTCGGCATGGGCCGTCACAAACGCGTGCGGCCAGAAGGGAATGCCGCACTCCAGCCGCCGCTTTTTCAACTCCTCGACGGAGGGGGTGACCATGGAACAGCGGCAAATGGCCATTTCGAAGGCGCCGTTCGTCCGGCCGAACCGGGCCAGCACGCCCTCGCCCGGCTTGCAGAGCAGGTCGACCGAAATGCCCCCCGCCCCGCCTTCCGTGGGAATGCCGTGCTCGGCAAAGGAAGCCGGCCCCCGCGAGCAGGCCAGGGAGGGCGGACAGGCGCCATCGCCGATGATCTTGATCTCACGGGCCTTCTTGTCCACGTGCTGCAGGTCCCCGTAGTACACGCGCTCGTCGCCCATATCCGTCAGCAGCTTCACCGTCATGGCGGTGTTGAAGTCGCACAGCGTCGACGTGCCGATCCCGTCATTCAGGATCAGGCTCTGCGCGAAGCAGGTGGCGCTGTAATCGTCGCCCAGGCCCGGGAACGACTGGATGGTGTAGAAATCCCACTTTTCCTTCTTCAGGATTTTCTTGATGGCCAGGTACAGCCGGATGGACCGGTCCGCGACGCGCCCCTTCGGAATGGGCACGCTGAACAGGGGCTGGATCGCCTTCCGGGCCGCCAGCAGCTCGGCCGCGGTCACGGCGTCGGCCGTGCGGATCAGGTCGGTCGTGTCGCGCGAGTCGATGTCGATGCCGAACGTCTTCATCCACTGCGAGGGATCGGCCGCGCCGCAGGTCTGGCCCATGCCGCGCCCGCCGAACGTTCCGATCGTGCTCTGGTTCAGGCTGTTCCGCTCGGCGGAGGCGCGGCAGTAGGCGGCGATCGACGCCACTTCGCGCGGGTCGTCGTGGGCGCCGTACACGAAGCGGTGCGGCAGGCCGATCTCCTTGAGCGCGCCGTGCATGACCAGGCCGCCCACCGGGCGCCAGCCCTGCGACCCCGGATGCGTCCAGATCACGATCCCCCGGCCGGTCATCGCATAATCCCGCAGCGCCGCCACGAGGTGCGCGGACCACACCCAGGTGCCGGAGAA
>CAXNFL010000167.1:0-4918 GCA_964201555.1 Kiritimatiellia bacterium | reverse complement strand
CGTTCCTTTTCTGAAATAATCGCGCTCATTTCACGGGCTCCTACAACAGGCATTAGCGGGAAAGAACGTTGAATCACAGCTGTCTATGTGAGAAGTGAGTGTGCCATACCGTGCCATTATTTGCCAGCCGTGAGTGCTACCGTAATTATATTGCCTTGACGAATTGCGCGAATTGATTAAACATTTTGCATTAATCATGTATACAACGTGGTGAGCCAGCTTATTGGCACGAAGGGTTTATCGAAATGGCAAATATCGGAAAAATATTAAAGGATGAGATTGACCGCCTGAGCCGGAGGAATGCCGCGTCCTTCGCCACGCCTCTGAAAAAAGATATACGGTTGCTGAAGCTCCATATCCGCGATATGGCCGTAACCCTCAAAGCCCTGCAGGCCGCTTTACGCAAAGGAAACACACCGCTGGCTGTCGAAGAAGAAGGAACGCCCGCGAAAGCCCGCGCCTTCACCGGCAAAGGGATCAAGTCGCTGCGCCGCAAGTTCAAGATCACGCAGGCCCAATTGGCCCGCTTGGCGAACGTCTCCTCGCAGGCCGTGGTGACCTGGGAAGGCAAGCCAGGCCGGATCAAGCTTCGCCATGCCACCTATGAATCCCTTTCCGCTGTACGCCTCATGCGCAAAGCCGATGTGAAAGCGGCGCTCGCCTCCCCTGCCCCGCGTAAAAAACAGTGAGCCGCCCTCTTCTCGCGGCTTACTATTTCCCCAACTACCACTCCGACGATCCGCGCAATCAGGTCGTGCATGGAGCCGGCTGGTCCGAGTGGGAGCTCGTCAAGCGCGCGGAGCCCCGCTTTGCGGGGCACCGGCAGCCTGTTCTCCCCGCCTGGGGATACGACAGCGAATCCGATCCCGCGGCCATGGCCCGTCGAATCGACGCCGCGGCGGATCACGGCCTCGACGCCTTTCTTTTTGACTGGTACTGGTATGACGACGGGCCTTTTCTGCAGAAGGGGCTGGACCAGGGATTCCTCCGCGCCCCGAATCGGAGCCGGATCCAGTTCGCGCTGATGTGGGCCAATCACAACTGGACCGACATCCATCCCCACAAGCGGCACATTCCGCCCCTGCTCCGTTATCCGGGCAAAGTGGCGCCCGCCATGTTTGACACCGCGACCTCCCATGTCGTCGACGCCTATTTCACCCAGCCCAATTACCTGACGCTGTCCGGTTGTCCCTATTTTTCTATTTACGAGATCGGCACGCTCGTCGCGGGCTTTGAAACAGTTCGGAAAACCCGGAAGGCGCTGGATCGCTTCCGCGACAAGGCTAGGGCCGCCGGCTTCCCCGATCTACACCTGAATGCGGTCGTGTGGGGCCGGCCGATTCTTCCCGGCGAGACCACGCCGGCCGACCCCGCGCGCCTGGTGGAGGAGCTCGGGTTCGACAGCGTCACCTCGTACGTCTGGATCCACCACTGGAACCCGGGGCGCGCGAGCACGGTGCCGTATGAAACGGCCCTCGATCAGTATCTGGACTATTGGGACAAGGCGGACTTCAAGGTGCCGTATTTTCCGAATCTAACGGTGGGCTGGGATTCCAGCCCCCGCACCGTTCAATCGGATGTCTGGGATACCACCCTAGGCTATCCGTTCATGCCGATCATCACGGGCAACACGCCCCGGGCCATACGCGCGGCCTGCGAGGCCATCCTCGATAAATGCCCCCTCCGGGGGAAGCCCGCCCTCCTGACCATCAATGCCTGGAATGAATGGACGGAGGGCAGCATGCTGGAGCCGAGCCGGGATTTCGGCCTGGGCTACCTGGAGTCGATCCGGGACGTATTCGGATTCAAGGGCTGATCCGGCTTATCCTTCAACGCCAGCGAAATCAGCACGCCCAGCAGCAGGACGCCCGCCGTGATGGCAAACGCCCAGAAGGAGGCGCGCGCGGGGGCCTGATCCTTCAGATAGGCCACCAGTTGGGGGCCCACGATGCCTCCCGCCGACCAGGCGGTCAGCATCGCTCCATACGCAACAGGCATCACCGGCCCGCCAAAGCGATCATGCACAAACGACGGCATGGTGCCGAAGCCGCCGCCGTAGCACAGCAGGACGTAGCAAACCAGCGCGCTGAAAAGCCAGGGACTCGAGGTCTGGGTCAGGGCCACAAACACGAGCACCTGGCTGCCCAGCAGGAAACGGAATGTCCGCGTTCGTCCAATGTGATCCGAAACCCAGCCCCAGAGCATCCGCCCGGCGCCATTAAAGAGCGAGCTGATGGCGATCAGCGTAGCCCCGGCCGCCGCCGCCTTCGCCGCCGAGGTCCCTCCCTTGGCGAGAATGAGATCCTGGAGGAGCGGTGATTGAAAGGGAATAATGGCGATGCCCGCCACAATGTTGAAGAAAAAGACCACCCACATCAGGAGAAAAGCGCCTCCAAACCAGCCGCTGCGCGGGGCGGCGGCGACCGTGGCGGCGGCAGCGGGAACGGCCGTTTCGGGATTTCGCATCCACCAGGCCAGCAGCGGAACCGTGACGATGAAGAAGACCCCGAGTCCCGCGAAAACCAGGGCGACCTGATCGCCGCTCCATCGCATCAGCACGGGCGCCAGGACTTTGCTCATCACCAACGCGCCCACGCCAAAGCCCATGATCACCATTCCGGTGGCGAGCCCCTTTTTATCGGGAAACCATTTGGATACGGTGGCAACCGGGGTCACGTAGCCCAACCCCAGGCCGATGCCGCCGATGACCCCATAGCCCAGATAAAGTCCAAAAAGGCTTTTCGCCTGCAACGCCCAGGCAGCCAGCAGGTAGCCCAACCCGAACAGGAGGCCCCCTGTCATGGCCAGCAGGCGCGGGCCGCAGCGTGGAAGCAAGGCCCCCCCCGCGGCGGCGGCCAAACCCAGGAAGCAGATAGCGGTGCTGAACGTCCAGGCGACCTGGCTCTGCGACCACCCGTATTGGGAGGCCAGGAGTTTTTGAAAGAAACTCCAGGCATAAACAGAACCCAAACAGATCTGTATCCCCGTTCCCGCAAGTGCGATCCACCACCGATTCAAAGGTCTACTCATCGGGATACCATACGTACGACTGGCGGTGGCGTCAAGGAGCCTGTCGCTTGATCTGAATCAGCCTTTGCTTGGCTTCCGCCACGGCGAGAGAGAAGGCCTGGGGGGACATTTCCCCTTTTGAGCGGGCAATCGCCGCCATAGCCAGTGGATGGCCGGCCGTTTCGGCCAGCATGAAACAAGCAGCGGCCTGAATGGAGTCTTTTTCAACTCCGATTCCTTTATTGTGGCACATGCCCAGCGCGTAGAGCGCGTTGGGGTTCATTTGATCGGCGGCTTTCCGGTACCAGGCCAGCGCTTCTGTCATATTGGTCTGGGCGCCCTCTCCCGATCCCAGTCGCAACCCGAGGTTATACTGAGCCTCGGCAAAACCCTGTTCAGCCGCCTTGCGGAACCAGTCCGTGGCCTGTTTGTCATCTTGCGGGGTCCCCTCGCCCAGCGCTGTTTTCAAACCCAGCATATACTGCGCTTCCGCCAGGCCCTGGTCAGCCGCCAGCCGATACCACCGAACCGCCTCACGGGTGTCCTTACTGACCCCGGTTCCCGTGGAACACATCGCGCCCATTAAACTTTGGGCCTGAGCCCAGCCTTCATGGGCTGCCTGCTTGAGCCAATGCGCGGCTTCCGCTGAGTTCGCTTTCACGCCCACCCCGCGCAGGAAGCGGAGTCCCATTTCCTCCTGCGCCTGAACCACGCCCTGCTCCGCCGCCCGGAGGAACCATTTAGATGCCGATTTCTGGCTGGCGGCAACTCCTTCGCCGCGGGCGTACATCTGTGCAAGCTGATACTGGGACTGGGCCACACCCTGATCGGCGGCCTCCTTGAACCATCGGAAAGCCTGCTTCGGATCCGCGGCGACTCCATCGCCGGCCTGGTAGCGTACGGCCAACTGGTGGCGCGCCAGGGCGTCGCCGGACTCCGCCTTCATCGTCAGGTTGCTGATGGACAAATCCTCCTGCGCCAGCGCCCGACTGCAAGACAACAGGGCGATCAGCATCGGAAACAAGAGTTGTTTGAGGCAGTTCATGGGTCAAGTCTAACATAGACGGGCCCGAACACGAGCATCCGTTTTGTGTTTTATTCCGGAACCGGTTTCTATAGTATGCGGGCATGGCAGAGACACAAAAAACGCGCTGGACGAATTGGCCGGCCCCCCTGGCGGTGATGACGCTCCAGGAAGCCCGGTTGCTGTCCCTCGTGGTGGGACTGCTGCTTCTCGGCCTGGCGGTTCGTTTTGTCCATCTCCGGGGCGATCATTCCCGGGTTCTTCCGGCCGCCGCCTCCCAGGAAAGGAGTCCCCGCCCATGAGCCCTGCGAACTGCATCTTCTGCAAGATAATTGCCGGCCACATCCCCGCGACCAGGCTTTACGAGGATAGCCGTGCCCTGGCCTTTATGGACATTGGCCCCATCATCAAGGGCCATGCGCTTGTGGTCCCGAAAACGCATTACGACCCGCTCATGGAGACGCCTGACGATGTGCTCGCCCATCTGATGTCCGTGGTGCGCCGGATCGCCCGGGCCCAGGTCGCCGGACTTGGCGCGGATGGCATCAATGTGACGCAAGCAAACGGCCCTTGCGCGGGCCAGGTTGTGCCGCATATTCATTTCCATGTGATTCCCCGCTTTTCCCATGACGGGCATCACTGGAACTGGGACGCCAAGCACTATGAGAGTCCGGAGGAAATGGCGCTATACGCGGGGCGCATTATGGCGGGCTTGAAACAAACAGGAACACCGCCATGCGCCACGACCTGATGGAATCCCTCCGCGTGATCGTCAAGGACGATCCGAGGTACGATTTGGACGCCTATCTGTTTCTGCGCGACGCACTGGACCTGGCCGTCCGGTTGTACAACAAACCAACCGAAGGCGCGGCCCGCCACGTGTCA
>CAXNFL010000166.1:0-4945 GCA_964201555.1 Kiritimatiellia bacterium | reverse complement strand
AATGCGGAATCAGAAGCTCAGAAATATTGCTATCATCGCACATGTAGACCACGGTAAAACCACCCTGGTGGACCAGATCTTGAAGCAGGCCCTCCTTTTCAGGAAAGCCGAGGATTTCCACGAGTGCTTCCTCGACAGCAACGATCTGGAGCGTGAGCGCGGCATCACCATTCTATCCAAGAACGTCAGCGTTCAGTACAAGGACACGAAGCTCAACATCATCGACACCCCCGGCCATAGCGATTTCGCCGGCCAGGTGGAGCGCGTGCTCAAGATGGCCGACGGCGCGCTGCTGCTCGTGGACGCGGCGGACGGCCCCATGCCCCAGACCCGCTTCGTGCTGCAAAAGGCCCTCGAACTGGGCCTGCAATGCCTGGTGATCATCAACAAGGTGGACAAGAAGGACGCCCGGCCCCAGGCCGTGCATGACAAGGTCTTCGACCTGTTCGTCGAACTGGACGCCACCCAGAAGCAGCTCGATTTCACCGTTCTCTTCGCCAGCGGACGCGAAGGCTGGGCGGCCCTCACCCTGGAGGACCCGCGCGACTCCATCGTCCCCCTGATGGACGCCATCCTCGAGCACATCCCCGCCCCCCGGACCATCGAGGGCCCCGTGCAGATGCAGGTCACCTCCATCCAGCACTCCGACTTTGTCGGCCGGACCGGCATCGGACGCGTTTTCCGGGGCTCCCTGGACCTGAAAACCCCCATGTGCCACATCAAGCGGAACGGCAGCGTCAAGCCCGTCCAGCTCAAGCAACTGTTCACATTTGACGGCCTGGGCCGCAATTCCGTAGACCGCATCGGCTGCGGCGACCTGTGCGCCGTGGTCGGCATTTCAGACATCGATATCGGCGACACGCTGGCGAACCTGGAGACCCCCGAGGCGCTCCCCCCCATCCACATCGACGAGCCCACGCTCTCCATGATCTTCCGGATCAACGATTCGCCCTTCTTCGGCCGCGATGGCAAATACGTGACCAGCCGCCATCTCCGGGCGCGGCTCTTGCTGGAAGCTGAACGCGACGTGGCCCTGCGGGTGGAAGAAACCACCGGCGAGGCCTTCAACGTCAGCGGGCGCGGCGTGCTGCACCTGTCCATCCTCATCGAGAACATGCGCCGCGAGGGCTTCGAGATGACGGTCTCCCAGCCGCACGTGATTTTCAAGGACAACCACGGCCAGAAAGAGGAGCCGATCGAGGTCCTGACGGTCGATGTGCCCGAGATCTACGCGGGAAAAGTCATCGAGTTCGTCGGCCTGCGGCGCGGAACCCTCGTGCGCGTCGACAAGACGGGCGTCCGGACGCTGCAGGAGTTCCACATTCCCACGCGGGGCACCATCGGGCTGCGCAGCAAGCTGCTCACGGTCTCCTGCGGCGAGGCGATCCTCTCAAGCTGCTTCATCCACTACGCGCCGTACGCGGGCGAAATCAACCAGCGCAACAAGGGCTCCATGATCAGCATGGCCAACGGCAAGGCCGTGGCCTTTGCCTGCGACGGCCTGCAGGCGCGCGGGTTCCTGTTCGTGGACCCGGGCGAGGAGTGCTACGAGGGCATGATTGTCGGCGAGCACTGCCTGGACACGGATCTCACCGTGAATATCCAGAAAGCCAAAATGATGACCAATATCCGGGCCGCCGGCAGCGACCGGAACCTGGTGATCGCCCCCTCCGTGCGCATGAGCCTGGAGCAGGCCATCGAATACATCGCCGACGATGAGCTCGTGGAAATCACCCCGAAGTTCGTCCGCCTGCGCAAGCGGCTCCTCAAGGAGTTCGAGCGCAAGCGCGTCCGCCGGCAAGCGGAATAAAAGACTGACGTCTCACACGAAGGCACGAAGACTCGAAGGTTTCGGCCGCTTAAGCATGACGCCATAAACGGCTGGTCAAGAATCAGATGCCCCTTGCTTCTGGTTTACACGAAGCCTCGATGACTCGAAGGATTGCGGTCCGTTGAGAACCCTTCTTACGCCCTCCTTAAAAGTGGCGGCGCCAAAGTTGATAAGCAACCCCAAGGGCATTTTCAAAAGTCGCAAGTAGGTAAGAAGCTGTTTCGCGTGAACAGGCGCCAGGTTCTCTACGGATTTCAACTCCACCACCAACAATTCGTCGACAATGAGATCCGCCCGAAATCCTTCATCAAACTTCATTCCCATGAACTGAATGGGAACTGGTACCTGTCTCCTCACGCGCACGCTCCGCTCCTCAATCATCTTCGCTAAAACCACTTCGTAAACGCTCTCCAGCAAGCCTGGACCCAGTTCCACATGCAGACGAAAACCGCAATCCACCACTATCGCGGATAACTCCTCAACGTTTCGTCTTGGCTTATTCTCATCAGGTAACTCGCCCATAGTCCCTCTTCGCGCCTTCGTGGCTTCGTGTGAGGTTTTCTTCTTCTCACTTCACGCGTTCTGGCCCATGCCCTTTCGCGCGCCCAGGTAGGTCGTCGCTTCGACGCGGTGGGCGACGCGCAGCACTTCCTCGATGGTCGTGATGCCGTCCAGCACCGAGCTCCAGCCGTCCTGGCGCAGCGTGATCAGGCCGTTTTTCATGGCCCGCAGGCGAACCTGGCCCGACGATTCCTGGTGCGCGATCATGCCGCGCAGGTCGTCGTCGATGACCATCATCTCGAACAGGGCCTTGCGGCCGCGGTAGCCCGTGAAGTTGCACAGCGCGCAGCCGTTCGCCTTGTAAAACACCGTCTTGTCATTCACCCGGTCCGGATAGGTCCGGGCGATCTCCTCCAGGATCATCGGATCCGGCGCGACCTTCTCCCGGCACGCGGTGCAGACCGACCGCACCAGGCGCTGGGCGATGACGCCCTCCAGGCAGGAGGAGACCAGGTACGGCTCGATGCCCATGTCGATCAGCCGGACAATCGCGCTCGGCGCATCATTCGTGTGCAGCGTGCTGAACACCAGATGGCCCGTCAGGGCCGCCTGCACCGCTATCTGGGCCGTCTCGGTGTCGCGGATTTCGCCCACCAGCACGATGTCGGGATTGTGCCGCAGGATGGAGCGCAAAATGGTCGAAAACGTCAGGCCGATCTGGGAGTGCGTCTGGATCTGGCTGATGCCGTCCATCTGGTACTCGATCGGATCCTCGGCCGTGATGATCTTGACGCCTTCCTTGTTCAGCCGCGACAGCGTGGCGTACAGGGTCGTCGTCTTGCCGCTCCCCGTCGGCCCCGTGATCAGCACGATTCCGTGCGGCAGGGCCGAGAGCGACTCGATGATCGGGATCTGGTGGCCCTTGAGGCCCAGGTGCTCGAGATCGATGAACATCGAGTTGCGGTTCAGGATCCGCAAGTCGATCGTCTCGCCGTACCGGGTCGGCAGGATCGAGACGCGCAGGTCGAACTCGCTGTCGCCCAGCCGCACCTTGATGCGGCCGTCATGGGGCTTGCGCCGCTCGGCGATGTTGAGCTGGGCCATGATCTTGATGGCCGAGGCGATGGCCTTCTGCAACTTCTCGATGCCCTTGGGCACGGGAATGACCTGCAGCACCCCGTCGATGCGGTAGCGCACGCGCATCCGGCTCTCGAACGGCTCGATGTGGACGTCCGTCGCATCCATCCGGATGGCTTCGGCGATCAGCTGGTTGACGAACCGGAGCACGCCGGGATCGGTGCCCTCCTCGGTCAAGTCCGTCTCCTGGATCTCGTTGGTCGCCGCGCTCGAGATCATCTCGTCCAGCGCCTCGGCCCCCAGCCCGTAGAAATGCTTGATGCTGCGCGTGACCTCGGCCTCGGGGCAGAGCACGAAGTAGATCTGCCCGCCCAGCAGCAGCCGCAGGCTGTCCACCATCTCCCGCCCGGGCGCCACCGAGGTGGCCAGCGTCACGGAGGAGGTGTCCGCCGCCACCGGCACGACCTTGTACTTCAGCGCGGCGCGCGAGGGCAGCCGCGCGGTCGTGGCGTGATCGACCTTGTAGTGGGACATGGAGGCGCAGGGAATGCCCACCACGTCGGCCAGCCGGGGCAGCAACACCGACTCGGCCACCACGCCGTCCTTCAGCAGCAGCCGGTCCAGCGGCTCGCCGGTCAGCGTGGACCGGGACAGGTAATCCGAAAGCTGGCTGGCTTCGATGACGCCGTCGGCCACCAGGCGGTGGCCCAGCTCGCCCATCAACCCTTCGGAGGCAAACCGCAGTCCGCCCTGGCTGCTACCCTCGTCCATTTAATCCTCCCGCATCTTGCCCGCCTGGCCGCGCACCAGGGTCACTGTGGCGCCATCCGCCCGGCGCAACCGCACCGAATCGGATCCGATTCCCTCGACGGTGGCTTTCAAAAACAGCTCGCCGTCCGCATAAAATTTCTGCCGCTTCGTCTGCTGGTTCTCCAGCAGGGCCCCGACCGATCCGTCGGGCCGGGTCATCCGGCCGCAGTACAGGACGGGGATCTCCCTGGGCGGGCGGGGCGGCGGGGCCGCTGGGGTCGTTTTGGGGACAGACGGGTTTTTTCCCCCGCCGTTGTGGCCCGGCTTCACGGAGTCCCCGCCGGCGCCCGGCTGGGCGCCATCCGACTTCCAGACCGGCTTCCGGTAAAACGGGTTGTTGGCCGCCTTCTCCCGGTTCTCCTGCTGGTTCTTGATGAAGGCCAGCAGCTGCACGCGATTGGTGACGGCGGGCCGGTCGGCCGTCATCGCGGCGTTGACGCCGGCGGCCGACTCCGCCTGGTCCAGCTCGCGCCAGACCCAGTAGGCCGCCGCCACGAGGAACGCGACCGCCGCCGCCAGCAGGGCGGTGCGCGCGTTCGCGCGGCTCAGCCATTTCCAGAATGTGCTCGTCATGCCTCGGCTCCCTTAAAAGCCCATCGGCCGTGTGATCGTTTCCACTTTCGCCGCCGGCGCCTTCATCTCCTCGATGGATCGCAGGAAAACCAGGGCGCTCAGCGTGGCGTCCGCCCGCACGCGGTCGGGATTCTGCAGCGACTCCTTCTCGAT
>CAXNFL010000165.1:0-4979 GCA_964201555.1 Kiritimatiellia bacterium | reverse complement strand
CTCAGGGCAAGCTCGCCGCCCTACCTGAAACTCGCAAATATAGCCGCCGCACGCAGTGCGGCGCTACACGCTTCGCGCCCGAATGGCGTCACGGATTGAATCCGCGAGATCCGCGTTGATCCGTAGCTGAAATCGGGGGGTGCGGGGCTTCCCCGCAAAATCCTCCTCTGTGCCCACCTCCCACCCTCAGCGTCCTCTGTGTTGAAACACACATCTTGCACGTTCCAGTTTCCCGTGCGCGGAGCGCCCGGGCCACCGGCGCATTCAGGGCAGTCTCTGCGCAATACCTGAAATCCTCTCTTCTCCGCGGCTCCGTGGCTTCGTGTGACACCTCTTATCCAGGGCACAGGGGAGGTCCAGTTTTCGTGTGTTCCGTGTGTTTCGTAGTTAAAAAAACAAGTGTGACGGCGGCGAAGGGACCCTTCGATGAACTCAGGGCAAGCTCTTCGATGAACTCAGGGCAAGCTCGCCGCCCTACCTGAAACTCGCAAATATAGCCGCCGCACGCAGTGCGGCGCTACACGCTTCGCGCCCGAATGGCGTCACGGATTGAATCCGCGAGATCCGCGTTGATCCGTAGATTCTTCGCTTTTCCGGTTTTCGTGTGGTTCGTGTTTTTCGTAGTTAAAAATAAAAGGTTTCATCGCGCCACGGTGTGGCGCTCCCACAAAAGGGGCAAAGACTCATCTGTATTCATTTCGCTACCGGCGGGGAACCGCCGGCTCCATTTCAAATGTCCGCCTTCATGTTCTTCATGGTTAAGCTTTCAGGCGCCTAACGCCGCGCGCACTTTTTCGGCCAGCTCTTTCACGTGATAGGGCTTGTGGAGGAATCCGCTGAAGTTCACCCCGGCAAACCGCTGAACCACCTCTTGCTCGTTAAACCCGCTGGACAGGATGACCGGCACATCCTGGCGGATGGCGCGGATCTCGCGAAAGGCCTCCGCGCCATTCTTCTTCGGCATGGTCAAATCCAGGATCACACAATCAATCGGGATTCCCTGCTTCCCGTCGGCCTCGCGGAACAGCTTTACCACCTCGGCGCCGTCTTTCGCGACCAGCACGCGGAAGCCGATGCGCTCCAGGATCTTCCGGGCGATGTCGCGCACGATCCTCTCGTCGTCCGCCAGCAGAATGGTTCCGGTCCTTCTCCAAAGCATGTCCCCGCCCGAAGCTGCGGGGAGCCGGTCAACCGCCCGGTCCACGGCGGGCAACAGCACGGTGAAGGCGGTCCCTTTCCCCGGCTCGCTTTCTATCTTGATCCCGCCCTTGTGGCCCCGCACGATTCCCGAAGCGGCCGCCAATCCCAAGCCCCGGCCGGTGAACTTAGTGGTGAAAAAGGGATCGAAAACGCGGCCCGCCGTCTCCTCGTCCATCCCGCACCCGTTGTCCTGCACCGTGAGGAACACATAGCGCCCCGCCACCATGTCGCCGTGAACCGCCATATCGGCAAGCGCCTCCCGGTCGTAGTCCCCGGCGCCCACGGAAATCGTAATGACCCCCTCGCCCTCCCCGATCGCCTCGGACGCGTTGATGATCAGGTTCATAATGACCTGGCGGATCTGCGTGGGATCGGCCTCGATGGCGGGAAGCGACTCGGACAGCTGGTAGCAAAGGGAAACCTTCTTTGAAATGGATACGTCGAGCATGTGGCCGAGCTCCGCGATCAGATCCCGAAGGTCAATCGCCTGGCTGACAAACCGTCCCCTCCCCGAGTAAGCCAGCATCTGGCGGCACAGATCCGCCGCCTGCCGGGCCGCCGTGGCAATATCGTCCAGGTGGCCGCGGAGGGGCGACGAGGCCGGGGCGTCCGCCAGGGCGAGATCGATGTTTCCCTGGATTCCCGTGAGCAGGTTGTTGAAATCATGGGCAATGCCTCCGGCCAGCAGCCCCAGGCTCTCGAGCTTCTGGACCTGAAGCATTTGAGCCTCCATCCGGATCCGCAGCTCCTCCGCCCGCTTCCGCTCGGCGATCTCCCGCTCCAGGCTGGCGGTCTCCTCCTTGATCTTCAGGTTCGTATACCCCAGTTCAGTAATAACCAGGGCCAGGCTTCCCAGGAAGGCCGTGACGTTGCGCAGCTGCTCTTCGGTCACCACGGGAATTTCCGCCAGGGCTTTCAGGTACTGCGCCTCGTCGTAGCCGTACAGGGCCGCCTGCTTGCGGAACCGCCTGAGGTCCGGCTTCTTCAGCAGAAGCTGGCCGGTCGCCAGGCTCGCGATGTGTATTCCCTTGATGATGATCGGGGTGGCGCAATCGACCAGCCCGTGATCACACGGCTCGATCTCCAGCTGCTGGGGCCGCTGCAAGTTGTCGAGCAGGTGTATGTTGCTCCGGGTGCAGATCTCGGTCGACGCGGGGCACCCCCGGTGGAACCGGGTGCAGATATCCCGCCAGCCGGTGGCCACGAGGATGTTCAGCCCGGGGTGATCCAGGAAGCCGATGGTAAAGCCCGTGGCCTGGGTGAAGCGCTCGAAGATGTCGCGCAAGTGGTTCAAATCAACCAGGTCGCCAATCGCGTACTTGCCATCCACCAAATGGGCGTTGCTTTCAACGTTCATCGTTCGGCCCCCCTTTTTTTTGATATTAGCTGGAGTCGCAATACCCTGCAATTCCTATTCTTCGACCCCTCGAAATAGGCAATTAATGATTCGTGATCGTGGCGGCCTTCATGGTAAAGGAAGAGCAGCCAACAGGAGACGATCCATGCAGGAGCCCGCCCAGGAGAAAACGTACCCGCCCACCCCGCTCTTGAACCAGGGGGAGCTGCCGGACCCGTTTGCTCTTCCCGGAGGGGGCCGCGTGCAGAGCCCGGCGGAGTGGTCCGGTCGTGCGGCGGCGTGGCGGAACCTGATTCTCGACATGGAATACGGGGGCCTGCCGCCGCGGCCCGATTCAATCGGGGTGGAGACGCTCTCCCACAGCTGCGCGTGGCACTGGCCGGGCTCGCCGAATCTCTGGTCGTACCGCATCCACTGCCGGGGCGGCGAGCGCCCCTTCTCCTTCTGCGTCAAGGCTCTCTTCCCGAACAAGCCCGAGCCCGTCCCCGCCCTCATCTGCGGAGACGGCTGCTGGTGGTACCTCACGGAGGAGATGATCCGCCGCGCCCTTGACAGCGGCTGCGCCGTGGTCCAGTTCAACCGGACGGAAATGGCCGAAGACCTGGGCTACGTGGGCGCGCCGGACAAGAACAAGCGGGGCGGCGGCCTGTACGAGGTGTATCCCGGCCGGACCTTCGGGGCGGTGGCGGCCTGGGCCTGGGGCTACCACCGGTGCGTGGATCTCCTGCACACGCTTCCGTTCATCGACAAGGACCGCATCGCCGTGAGCGGCCACTCGCGCGGGGGCAAGACCGCGCTGGTGGCGGGCGCCACGGACAGCCGGATCACGCTCGTCAACGACAACGCCTCCTGCGCCGGAGGGAGCGCCACCTTCCGGTATGTCGGGAATGCCGGCGAGACGCTCGATATCATCAACGCCTACCCGTCCTGGTTTGGCACGGGCCTGAAGCCGTATCTGAACCGGGAAGGCGACATTCCGTTCGACCAGCATTGCCTGCTGGCCACCATCGCCCCGCGCCCCCTGCTCCTGACCTATGCCCTCGACGACCGGTGGTCGAATCCCGAAGGGATGGTGCAATGCGCGTGGGCGGCCGGTGAAGTGTACCGCTTTCTCGGCAGTCCCGACAACCTGGCCTTTCATCTCCGGCCCGGCGGCCATTCGCATTCGCCGGACGACTGGAATGTGCTGCTTGATTTCATGGGCTGCAAGTGGGGCGGCAAGCCGCCCGCCGCCCCCTACAACCGGCACCCCTACGCCCACCTGAAGCCGGCGTTCTCGTGGAAGGCGCCGGAAGCCTAATCCAGGAGCGGAGGCAGGCCATTTTCCTTCATCAGTCCGGCATACGCCTCGGCGTATCGCTCGCCGAACGTCCGCTGGGAAGCCGCGTTGAAATGCAGCTGGTCGCCCCTGTCCGACAGGCCGGCGGCGGAGGCGACGGCGTACCGCGGGATCCGCCCGACCTGGTCATGCAGGGCCCGGTTGACCAGCGGATAGTGAGGGCTCCCCGGCCGGTCCGCGAGAAACTCGCCCAGCTCACCCGCCACCACCGGCACCGCCTGAGCGTCCAGGTCCTCGCGCAGCTTCGCGATCATGGCCGCAAACCGCTCGCCATACGAGGCCGCCCACGCGGGATCGCCCGAGTCGCCCTCCCCCTGGTGCCACAAAATCCCCTTCAGCGCGCCCTGCTTCCGCGCCAGGCGGGCCAGGGCCACGGCATGCTCATACAGGTCCTCGCCCGGCTGCCACTGATGCAGCTTGGTGCCGCCGTAAGCGCAGGGGATCAGGCCGATCCGGGCCGCCGGCTGAGCCAGGAGCAGCTTCAGCGCAAAGCTCATGGCCGGCCCCGCCCCCGCCGTGGCCGAGTCAACGGCCAGGGGCTCGTTCGCATCGAGCCAGCGGCCCAGCCGGAACATCCTGATGCGCGGATCCTTGAGCGGCGGAACCCCCTCCGTGAACGGACCCCGGCCGCACATGTTGGATTGTCCGATCAGCAGAAACAGATTCAGGTTCTCGCTCATCTCAACTCCCGTTTTCTTGCGCCCATCCCTTAAGACCGCCTGGAAAGGCAATCGTGACTGTTCGAGTATAGACCGCCGAAATAGGGCGCAACAAGAGAATAGCGGATAGCGAATAGCGGATCGAAATGGCGGAAATGCGCTTGTTCCGGCAGGCTGCAATTGGTACTCTGCTGGATACTCATGAATATCATCCGCAAGTCCTGGCATCTCTTCCGAATCCTGCTCGACTTCCGCAAGGGGCGCGAGCGCGTCGCCACTCCGCCCATCCGGATGTGGATCGAATCGAGCGCGCGCTGCAACCTGCGCTGCCAGATGTGCCCCAACAAGGATATGCCCGCCGACGCCAAGGGCAACATGTCCCTGGAGCTGTTCCAGAAGATCCTCGACCAGGCCGCGCCCTTCG
>CAXNFL010000164.1:0-4983 GCA_964201555.1 Kiritimatiellia bacterium | reverse complement strand
CGGGTTTACGGGGGCGATTGCCAAGCCCTATACCGAGAGCGAAATCCTTGAAGTGTTGAGGCGGGTTCTGCCGTGATGAGGGAACCGTAGGCGGTGTAATCCGGGGCTGCCTGCTTCAGGGCGTCGGGATTTGGGAATCCGCCAGGGTGGCGTCGAGAAGCGGCGCCTTCCCCTTCTTCCCCAGGTCGTGCGCGGGATGGTAATGCACATAAACCCGCTTCACATAATCCAGGTTGTCACAAATCCGCTGTTCCACCCGGGTCGCAATCTGGTCGCCTTCCGTCACGGTGATTGCGCCATCCAATCCGATCGTCAGATGCATGATCAGGTAAGGGCCGAACCGATGCGCCTGCACTTCCTCCACCTGCACCAACCCCGGCAAATCCTTCAGCGCCTGGATCGTCTCCGCCTCCAGTGCCTTGCTCGGCACCGCGTCCATGAGGTCCGCCGCCGCCTCCCGCAGGATCTGAATGCCGGTGGCCAGAACGACCAGCGCCACCACCGCGCCCAGCAGCGGATCGCCCCACGGCCAGCCCAGCTGCGTGATGATGATGCCAACCGCCGCGCCCGTGGCCGAGATGATGTCGTTCCGGTGATCCCGCGCCAGCGCCATAATCGCGCCATTGCCCGTGCTGATCGCCACGCGCTTGGTGTAGGCGGACAGGATAATCTTGGACACCACCGTGAAAAACGCCACCCAGAGGGCGATCATGCGGATCGGATTGGAGGTGGTTCCAGACACGAAGATGTCGTACACATTGTTGACGGCATCCCAGAACAGGGCGATGGCCGTGGTGATGACAAACGCCCCCACCGTCAGGGCCGCGATGCTCTCCAGCTGCCGGTGGCCATAGGGATGCTCGTGATCGGCCGGCTTATGCGCGAATACCATGCAGATCTTGACCACGATGTAATAGGTCACATCGGAGGTGGAGTTGATGCCATCGGCCAGCAGCGCGTTGGAATGGCCGAAAATGCCGAACACCATCTTCAATACCGCCAGGACGATGTTTCCGCCCAAGCCGATGTTGATGGCCCGATTTGCCGCGCTCTTTTGCGATATCACCATTTGTTATTCTTACCAGATTACCAACACCGCGAAAAGCTCAAACTCGGGGATCTCTTATGCTTTCTGCCCCCCTTCTCGATTCATCTGCACTTTTCACAAAGGACAGCTCTTCGGGAACCGCCTCGCGCGCCGTCCGAGCGTGCTCGACAGAGCCGCGGGCGCGCGATGGCTATGGGGTTGCGCCGTTTCGATCAGCAACGGAATAGCGAGGCGATTTTGAGATGATGGCGGCGACTGGCGCGGCGAGGTGGACTCAATGTCCCCGAAGCCGCGCCAGGTGGCGCCAGCGCTCAAAAGCGTCCGCTAGGCCGTTGCCGAAACGGCGCAACCCACATCACGCAACCCGCACGACAAGAATCAATCCGGCATTATGATTAAATGCGTTTGTCGGGATCAAACTCGCAGGAACGCCGCCCAGACGGTCTCCTCGGAAACCGCCTCCAGCGCCTCGGCCGTTGCCGCCGCCGCGCGAACCAGCCGAACACCCGGCGCCCGCGAAGCCCACAGCTCCGGATCCGAAGGGCCGAACACCGCCGTCACCGGAATGCCGACCGCCGCCGCCACATGCGTCACACCCGAATCATTGCCGAGATACCCCCGGCTGCAGGCCAGCGCCGCGGCCAGCTGGACCAGATCGCCCCGCGGCAGCACCGGAAACGGCTCGCCCTGCGCCGCAAAGGCTTCCCGCACCTCGTCGTCCGCCTCGCCGAAGCTGAACACCGGCCCAAGCCCGGCCGCCTTCATCCGCCGCGCCACCGCCAGAAAGCCGGACAGGGGCCAGTTCTTCTTCCCGCCTCCGCTGCCCGGATGAACCACCACCGGCGCCCGCCAGGCGCTCATCCTCTTCCGCCCCTCGCCGAGCACGTCCTCCCGAAGCTTGAGCCTCGGATAGGGCTCCCCCTCCGGATAGACCGCCAAGGCCTCCAGCGGCTTCATCAGATGCTTCGCCGCCGGCACCCCCACGATCTTCGGCGAAACCGACAGCACCTGCCGCACCCCGGCCTGCTGCAAACTGGTCCGCACCGAATCGTCCGGATCGAACAGATAGCTGATCACCGCCTCGAACGACCTCAAATACAGCGCCTGCTCGGCCGGCAGCGGCTGCTCGGGCACAAACAGAAGCGCCGCGGAGGCGCGATCCAGGGATTTCACCGCATCCGCCAGCCCGCCCGCCACGGCGAGGGCGGCGATATGCGGATAGCCCAGCACCTCGATGTGGCTCTCCGGCCAGCGCCGCTTCATCGCCTCCAGCGCCGGAAGCGTCATGACGAAATCGCCGATCGCGCCGCCCCGGATGACTAAAAAACGCGGATTCCCCATGGGCTCCTCAATAGACGCAAAGTCCCAGATAGATCAACACCGCCCCCAGCCCGACGCCAAACAGCGCGGCCAGCCGCATCCGCATCGGATTGTCCACCAGCGGCGCGGCGAGCTTGCGGAACCACCAGGGGCTTGCGACAAACAGCATGCCGGGGAACACCCAGGCGTAGGCCAGCACCACCATCACCAGGCGGGCTTGCGATTCATGAAATCGCGAGGCCGCCAGCACGGGCGCGGCTATCAGAAGCAGCAGTCCGCCCAGCGCGCGGGCCGCCAGCAGCTCATCGACAAAAACGCCCACCAGGACAATCGCCACCGGGCACGCCAAAAACAGGCTGGCCCGATAGGGCGTGAACCAGCTGTTGGGCAGGGTCCACACCAGCGCCGCCACGAGCACCATGTCCAGCGCCGTCAGAAACCAGCCCCATCCCCGGCTCCGGGGAAAAGCCTTCAGAAAAGCGGCCGCCTTTTCGGGGGCCAGCACGCCGAACAGCTTGCCGATCACCGACGCCGCGCCGATCCCCACCGCCACCATCGCCAATTCACTCATGTCCCGATCCTTTCCAGCTCCCCGTACAACGTCTGGGGCAACACCCGCTTAATGACCACCCGCACCTCGTCGCCCACGGCCACCGAGCCGGGATTGTCGAAAAAAACGATCTTATTGGTCCGGGTCCGGCCGCTCCAGAGCCGCTCGCGCTTCAAACTCGCGCCCTCCGCCAGCACCTCCAGCGCCCGCCCGATCAGCGGCTCGTGCAATTCCATGCCGCGCCGGTCCTGATCCTCCAGCAACAGCTGGTTCCTCGCCATCTTCACCTCGGGGGGCACATCGTCCGGCCACTCCGCGGCGGGCGTGCCCGCCCGGGGCGAATACTTGAAAATATAGGCGTTGTCGTAACGCATCTCGTCCATCAGACGGCGGGTGCAATTGAAATCCTCCTCCGTCTCCCCCGGAAAGCCCACGATCACATCGGTCGTCAGGGCGAACTCCGGCATGGCCTCGCGCAGCCGCCCCGCCGCCTCCCGGTACGCCTCGGCGGTGTAGCCCCGCCGCATGCGGGCCAGCACGGCATCGGAGCCCGACTGCACCGGCATATGCAGATGATTGCAGACCGGCGGCAGGACGGCCATGGCCCGGGCCAGCTCGGCCGAACAGCCCGACGGATGGCCGGAGGTAAACCGCAGCCGCGCCACCCCCAGCTCCGCCGCCGCCTCCAGCAGGCGCGGCAACGGCTCCTGGAAACCCGCCGGCGACCGGTAATCCTCCGGCCAGACGGGGTTGGCCACGCCATAGCGCATGACGCTCTGGCCGAGCAACGTCACCTCGCGCACTCCCGCCTCCGTCAGCTTCCGCACCTCGGCCAGCACATCGACCGCCGGGCGGCTCCACTCCCGTCCCCGCACGGTCGGCACGATGCAATACGCGCAACGCCGGTCGCATCCGTACAGGATGTTCACAAAGGCAATCGGCGAGCCCGGCAAATGGCCGTCCAGCCCCCCGCCCTCCGGGCGCTCTTCCCCCACGTCGATAAACGGCCCCTCGCCCGCCTGGACCTCCTCGATCGCCTGCGGAAGCCGGGCCAGCCGGTTAGGGCCGAGGGCGAAATCCAATCCCCTGATGGATTTCAATTCCTCCGCCCCCAGCCGCTGCACCATGCAGCCGATGGCGCCCACCCGCAGCCCGGGCCGCTCCCGCTTCGCATGAATCAGCAGATTCAACTTGCCCCGGGCTTTATCCTCGGCCTTGCCACGCACGCTGCACGTGTTGACAATGACAATATCCGCCTCGGCCTCGCTGTCCGTCAGCCGGTACCCGCGCGACTCCAGCAGGGCGGCCGCCGCCTCGCTGTCCCGCACATTCATCTGGCACCCATAGGTGCGAATGTAGACCAATCCACTCATGAGCCGGGCCCGCCCTTCCCCGGCTTCACGGGCGCCGCCGGCGGCGGCTCCACGGCCGTTTCGCTCCGCCCGCCGCGGGTCATCCGCTCGAACAGATCCGCCGAAAAATTGATCGGATACCAGTGAGGGCTCTGCGTCGTGCCGCGAAGCCGGAACTCGAAAAGCTTGCTGACCGGCAAGGTGATGGCCCGAACGGCCATGCCAAGCAGCGTATCCGTGTTCATCAGCTTCAGCTGGATGTCGTAGTTCAGGCTGTTCGTGAGGGCAAAGAAGCCGTGCCCGTTCAGGCTGACCGCCCCGCCGCCCACCTTGATCGAATCCGAGCGGATGGCGCCGTCTTCCAGCCGCCAGTCGGCCGTGCCGTCGGTCAGGCTGGCCGAGGGATCGAGGCCGGGGATCAGGCGGGAAAGGAACTCGGACAAGGGGCCGAAGAGCGGAAAACGGAACAGGCGCCCCTGGGAGACCTTCACCCAGCCGGAGCCGGCCAGGCTGCTGCGGTCTCCGGATCCCATCACGCCGCTCAGGGACCCCGCCAGCGACAGCTTGCCCTCATACCGCTCAGACGCCTTCAACCCGCTCGCCAGGGCCAGCATCCGGCCGTCCACATTCTGGCAGCCGCCCTGAGCGGAAAACTGGACCTGATCCATCTGATGATCGGGCGTCCAGGCCCCCGCCAGGTCCACCAGCCCCGT
>CAXNFL010000163.1:0-5121 GCA_964201555.1 Kiritimatiellia bacterium | reverse complement strand
GCCATCCTGCTGGAATTGTCGGATCCCTATCTCCGCACGCGCCGCCAGGTGGAGGCGGCGTATGACGCGCCGGTGGCGCAGGAGCTGCCCCGGTGGGACGGCGACATGCGGGAGAACGCCCAGGCCCTGTTCCTTCCTGTTTGCCGGGAGCTCTATGATCGCTGGCAACGGTGGAAGGCCGAGTCGCCCTGTCCATCCATCGGGGTGTTCAGCAGCGGCGCGGGCGAGGGCAAGAGCAGCCTGGCCTACCAGGCGGCCCGCTACTGCGCCTCGCTGGGGGTGAAGACCGTGATCCTGGATTTCGACTGGAGGGACAACCCCTGGCTGGCGAAGGGCGATTTCAAGGCCGGCGTGGAGACCTACCTGCGCGGAGAGGCCGACTGGACGGAGGTCCTGGCCGAAACCGGGAACCTGGCGGCCATGAAGGTGCTGACGCCGACCCCGGATCTCCTGGAGCTGATGAGTACGCCGGCGATGGCCCGGCTGTGGGATACGATCCAGGGCCGCTTTGACCTGGTCGTGGTCGAGGGGCCCGGGGTGCGGGAGGACCAGGCATCCGTCTTCCTGGCGGGCCTGGTGAACCGCGTTGTTTTTGTCATCGGCTCGCCGGTGACCGAAAAGGCCGTGGTGGAAAGGGCCTTTTTCAAGCTGGAGGAGAAGCACATCCGGCCGTCCCTGCTCGTGCTGAACAAGGTGGCGCCGGAATATGTCGAGAAATCCATCCTGGCCGGCTTACCGCTGGCCGGCCTGCTTGCCGCGCTCCTGGCGGCGGGCGCGATTTCCTGTGCGCATGTGGCGCCGCCCCAGCTGCTGGCTCCGGTGCAGGGGCCCGCGCCCGTGAGCGCCGCCGCCCCCGCGCCGGTCCACGAGAAGCCGGCCCCGGAGTGCTACCTGCCGTATAGCCCGGCCGACTACCGGATGTCGGTCGGAGATGTCGTGGAGGTGTCGGTGTTCGGCTTCCAGGACACCGTGGCGGCGATTCCCGTGGCGCCGGACGGCAAGTTGTACGGCATGTTCGGCGACGGCATTCCGGCGGCGGGCCGCAAGCCGGAAGAGGTGTCGCGCGAGATGGAAGCGCGGCTCACCCGGCTTTTCAATAATCCCAAGGTGGCCATCCTGCCGAAGTCCTTTGCGGCGAAAAAATACCTGATCCTCGGGAAGGTGCAGTATCCCGGGATGTTTCCGCTCGACTCGGCCATCACCATCCGGCAGGCCCTGGCCAACGCCGGCGGGCTGGCCCAGGGCATCTACCGCGGGACCACCATCGAGATCGCCTCGCTGACGGACAGCTACATGCTCCGGGACGGCAAGCGGCTCCCGATCGATTTCGAGGCGCTGGTCAACCGGAACGATCCCGTTTACGACATCTACATCCGGCCGGGCGACATCATTTATATTGTCTCGGGGCTGAGCCGGTCGCGCGAGGTTTACCTGCTGGGAGCCGTGGCGGAGCAGAAGACCATCGCGTACCGGGATCGCATGACCCTGGTGGAGCTGCTGGCCGGCTCCTCGGACCGCGGCGGCGGGTACACGGATGCCGCCAATCTCCGCCGGGTGGCCATCCTGCGGGGCGCGCTGGACAAGCCGCAAACCTTCGATGTCGACGTGGGCCTCGTGCTGCGGGGAAAGGCCCCGGATGTCTACCTGATGCCGGGCGACCTGATCTATGTGCCTGAAAAGCCCTACAAGTATGCCCGGGACCTCACCCGGCTGATCGTGCTGTCGTTTGTGCGGTCCTTCGCCGCCGAAGCCGGCTCCCGGTTCGTGGATGAATCTCTTTTCGGGACAGCTTCCTCCACCACCGTGGTGCTGCCGTCCACGACCCCGGCCGCCCCCGAAACAACCGTCATCCCGTCCGATTCGTACCCATGAACCGGCACCCCTTCCAGTCCGAATGCCGCCGGCTGATCCCGCCCCGAGGGCGGGCCGCCCTGGCTGGCTTCGCCTGGGCCGCCCTGTGCGCGGCGGCGCTCGGGGCGGCCGAGATCCCTTCGGCCATCGTGGCCCACACCAACCTGGATCTGGGCGCCCCGGCGGCGCCCGCGGCGGCCCGGCCGGCGGAGACGAACGCGAAGGCGGCCTACGGCCTCGGCGTGGGCGACGTCCTGTCGATCTCCATCTACGGGGAAGAGGGCTCCGCGAGAACGGTGCCGGTGGACCCGTCGGGGCACATCGCCTACGCCTTGGTGGGATCGGTCCCCGCGGCCGGCCGGACCGTCGACGCGCTGCGCGCCGACCTGCAGGCGCGGATCGACAGGGAGCTGAAGAACGGGATCGTGTGCGTGGTGCCGGTTCATTTCGGAAGCCAGACCTTCGCCGTCCTGGGGCTGGTCCGCAATCCCGGCACCTATCCGCTCGAAGGCTCCATGCGGGTGCTGGACGCCATCGGGCGCGCGGGCGGCTTCCGCAGCGGCTATTTCCGCAACTCCACCGCGGATCTCTTCGATCTCCAGCACGCCCTGCTGCTGCGGGGAGGCGCCACGGTGCCGGTCGATTTTGACGCGCTGGTCTCCCGCGGGGACGCCTCGCAGAACGTGGAGCTGGCCGCCGGCGACATCCTGTCCATTCCCTCCGCCCTGGTCCGGAGCGTCTACGTGCTGGGCGAGGTCAACTATCCCCGGACGATCGGCTTCGTGACCTCGCTGAGCCTGGTCCAGGCGCTGACGGAGGCGCGCGGGCTGAAGGCGACGTCCAACCGCCGCCTAGTGGTGGTGCGCGGGTCGCTGACCAAGCCGGAGGCGATCGTCGTCGATGTGGACAAGGTCATGGCCGGGAAGGCCCGGGACTTGCAGCTCTGCCCGGGCGACATCGTCTATGCGCCGCGCCCCTCGCTCGAGCTTCTCACGGAAATCGTGAAGACGGCGATCAACAGCTTCGCCGGCACCGTGGCCTCCTCGTCCGGCGCGGAGACGTATCGTGACCTTCGGGGCGACCCGGGCGCCTCCACGCAACCGATCGTGGTGCCCTGATGGCTGAAATTCAAAAAATGGGAACAGCGGCCAAGGCTCCGGCGGGATTCGCTCCCGGCGCGGTGGCGGGCATTCCCTGGATGGTGGCCACCAAGCTGCTTCTCTTCCCCCTGTATTTCGGGATTTCCATCCTGCTGGTGCGGAAGCTGGGGAAAGAGCAGTACGGCGTTTTCAGCCTGTGCCGGAACATTTCGGAATACCTCGTCGTGCTGTGCGCGCTGGGGCTGAACACGGCCATCGTCCGCTTTGTTCCCGAAATGGTGTTAGCGCGGAACAAGGCCGGCCTGAGGCGGTTCCTGTGGAAAACGGCGGCCCTGCAGGCGGCCGCGGTCGGGCTGGCCATGGCGGCGCTCTGGTGGGGCACGCCGCTTTTCAGCAAGTGGTTCCGCGTTCCGTTCGGCGGCCTCCTGGTGGTGTCGGGGCTGCTCACCGCCGCCCAGCTGGGCAAGGATTACCTGAACGACACCTTTACCGCCCTTTTCCGCTCGCGCCTGGTGTCCGTGCTTTCCATGTGCCAGGCCCTGCTGTGGATGGGCCTGCTGTGGGCGGGGCTGGCGTGGCAGCCGACCGTGGGTATGGCGCTGGGCGCGCAGGTGGCCTCCATGCTGCCGGTTTCGGCGGCGGGCGCCTGGCTGCTCATCGTGCTCATCCGGAAGTGGGACTGGCGGTCTCCGCCCCTGGGGGTGGGGCGGGAGCGGACGCTGAAGCTGGCGCTTCCCTCGATGGCCAACACCATGTTCCGCATGCTGATGCTGAAGTACACGGAGGTCTTTTTCCTGGGCCTGTACTGGACGCCGGCCGTGGTGGGCATCTACGACCTCGGCTATTCGATGCCGTTCATCGCCATGACGCTGATCCCCTCGGCGCTGCAGACCCTCCTGTCCTCCGCCTTCTCCGAGGCCTACTCCCGCGACCCGAACTGCCTCGGGCGGCTGATCACCGCCGTGTACAAGATGATGATCCTGATGGTCCTGCCCCTCGCGGCCTTCGGCCTCTTCTTCTCGTCGCGCGCCGTGGTGCTGCTGTACGGGGAGGCCATGAGCGCCGCCGGCCCCCTGGCCGCCGTCTTCTGCGTGCTGCACGCCCTCCCGCTCATCTCCATGCCGCTTTCCATGGCCATCACCGCGCGGGAAAAAGTGCTTCGCATGCTTCCCTACATGATGATGCAGGTGGGGGTGAACCTGCTGCTGGACTGGCTGCTGATCCCGCGCTGGGGCATGACCGGGGCGGTGTGGGCCGTGGCGCTGACCTTCGTGGCGACCATTCCGATCCGGCTCATGGCGGTGCGGCGCATCCTGGGCGCCATCTACTTTCCCACCGCCTTCTGCCTGCGCATCGGGCTGATGGTGGCGATCCTGGCGGGGCTGCTCAGCTTCCTGGCGCCTTATCTTAACCTGGCCGGGCTGTTCGCGCTTGCCGCGGCCTACCTGGCGGTGTATGTGGCCCTCGTCAAGGGGCTGAGGGTGGTGGGCCCGGCGGACTGGGACGACCTGCGGCTGCTGGCGGCCGGGAAGATGGCGACTGTGCTGGAGAAGGTCATCCGGCGCCCGGCCTCGGGCCGGCCCGGGGGAGGAGCCGCATGAAGATCCTGATCGGGGGCGTTCCGTTCGGCCGCAACAACGTGGGCGACGAGGCCATTCTTGAATGTGTGGTCCGCATCCTGAGGGAGGCCTGTCCCTCCGCCGAGCTGACCGTCAGCACGGACGACGGGCCGGCTACGGCGCTGAAGCTGAACGTCAAGACCGTCGAGCTCTTCGGCTTCGCGCCGCCCTACAGCCACGACCACATGGTCCGCGTGTTGCGCGAAAACGACGTGTTTGTGTGGGCCGGGGCGACGGGGCTGTCCGACTATCCGGAAATTCCCGTCGACATGCTTCGCCTCGCCCGGGAGGCGGGCCGGAAAACGGTGGTCTGGAACGTGGGCATGAACGACGAGCTCAACCCGGCCAAATACCGCGTGCTCCCCGGAAAGCGGCGGCAGGTCCTGGCCCTGCTGACGCGCTTGACGCTGGGGCTCTGGAACGGGGTGGCCTGGGAGGAGCGCCGGCGGGTCGCCCGCGCCAAGAAGGGCATTGCCGCGGCCTTGAACGCCGCCGACCTGGTCGTGGTGCGGGACCCCGAAAGCAAGGAGCAGGTGCTCCGGTGCGGCGTC
>CAXNFL010000162.1:0-5121 GCA_964201555.1 Kiritimatiellia bacterium | reverse complement strand
CTCCCACGGGTACCGGAATGCGATCGAGCAGCAGAAGCTCCGCCCCGTCGCGGCGGTGGACGTGACCGATGAGAGCCCCGTGCTGGCGGGCTCGCCGTTCTCCTTCAAAGTGACCGTCGATCTGCCCCCGTCTTTCGATCTGCCCGTCTACACCGGCATTCCGATCCCGGCGGAGAAGACCGAGGTGACCGACGCCCAGGTCGACGAGTCGATCACCCAGTACCGCGATCGCATGGCCCGGTTCAACGAGGTCAAGGACCGGCCCGTCAAGGCGGGCGACATCGTCAAGATCGACTACGTGGGCCGCTGCGGGGACAAGCCCGTCGAGGAGCAGGCTCCGGCCGCCACCGGGCTGGGGAAGGGGACGGATTTCTGGCTCCGCACCGATGAAGCCGGCGATGCCGACTTCCTGCCCGGCGTGGTCCAGGCCGTGACCGGCATGGAAGCCGGCGCCACCAAGGAAATTCCCGTCGCGTTCCCGGCCGATTACCACGTCAAGGAAATCGCCGGACTGAGCGCGCTTTACACGGTGACCGTCAAGGAAATCCGTGAAAAGACGCTTCCCGAGATGGATGAGGAGTTCTTCAAGATGGCCGGCGCCGCGAACCTCGAGGAGTTCAAGGCGCGCATTCGCGAGAACCTCCAGCGCGCGTCGGAGCGGAACGAGGACGCCCGCCGCCTGGACGTCGCGGCCCGCTACCTGATGGAGCACGCGAAGATTGAAGAGCTCCCCCAGACGCAGGTCCAGAGCGAAGCCCAGCAGATCGTCATGAACATCGTGCGCGAAAACACGATGCGCGGCGTCTCGAGCGATATCATCAAGGAGCAGCGCGAAGGCATCATGAATGCCGCCGCGCGGTCCTCGGAGGAGCGCGTCAAGCTCTCGTACATCCTGGAGCGCATCGCCGAGGCCGAGAAGATCGAGGTTTCCCCGGCGGACCTGAACGCCCACGTTGCCACGCTGGCGGCGCGCCGGCGCCAGGCGCCCGAAAAGCTGCGCGAGGAGCTCCAGAAGGATGGCCGGCTGGAAAACATCTGGCACGACCTGCGCAACGAAAAGGCCCTGGAGTTCGTGGTCAAGAACGCGGTCGTCACGGCCGCCTAAACAGAATCCGGAGGATTCATGAATACGAAGAATCAGATCCTGATCCCCATGGTCGTCGAGCAGACGGGCCGCGGGGAGCGGGCTTACGACATCTATTCCCGGCTGCTCAAGGACCGGATTATCTTTGTGGGCTCCGCCATCGATGACGATATCAGCAACCTGATCATCGCCCAGATGCTGTTCCTGCAGAGCGAAGACGCCGAGAAGGACATCAGCCTGTACATCAATTCGCCCGGCGGATCGGTGACCGCGGGCCTGGGCATCTACGATACGATCCAATTCCTCAAGTGCGATGTGGCCACCTATTGCGTGGGGCAGGCGGCGAGCATGGGCGCGCTGCTGCTGGCCGCCGGCGCCGCCGGCAAGCGCTACGCGCTGCCCAACGCGCGGATCATGATTCACCAGCCCTGGGGCGGGGCGCAGGGGCAGGCCTCGGATGTCAGCATCCAGGCCCGCGAAATCCTGCGTCTGCGCGAGCGGCTCAACCTGATCTTGTCCAATCACACTGGCAAGCCCGTTGAGACGATCGAGAAGGATACGGATCGGGATAATTTCATGTCCGCGGATGAGGCCAAGAAATACGGCCTCGTGGACGAAGTGGTGGCCAGTCGCAAGACGGTCGCCAAGAAGTAATGGACGGTTATGGCCAAGGACGATAATGGCGCGAAGTGCTCGTTTTGCTCCCGGCCGCGGCGGGAGGCGGGCAAGCTGATTGCGGGACCCGGGGTCTTCATCTGCGACAAGTGCGTGGGATTGTGCAACGAGATCCTCCAGGTGGAGGAGAAGCCCGCCGCCGAGGCGGTCGCCTCCCCGGATGCCGCCCTCAAGGTTCCCAAGCCCCACGAGATCAAGGAGTTCCTCGATCAATACGTGGTGGGCCAGGACTACGCCAAGCGCGTGTTGTCCGTGGCCGTGCACAACCATTACAAGCGCCTGCACCAGGAGGCCTTCTTCGCCAAGGACGACCCCTACGCCGGCGTGGAGATCGAGAAAAGCAACATTCTCATGATCGGCCCCACCGGCAGCGGCAAAACGCTCCTGGCCCGCACGCTGGCCCGCTGTCTCGATGTGCCCTTCAGCATTTCGGACGCCACCACGCTGACCGAGGCCGGCTATGTGGGCGAGGATGTGGAAAACATCCTGCTCCGGCTCATCCAGGCGGCCAACGGCGACGTCAAGAAGGCCGAGCGCGGCATCGTGTATGTCGATGAGATCGACAAGATCGCCCGCCGCACCGAGAATGTGTCGATCACGCGCGATGTCTCCGGCGAGGGCGTGCAGCAGGCGCTTCTCAAGATCCTGGAAGGGACTGTGGCCAATGTCCCGCCCCAGGGCGGCCGCAAGCATCCGCAGCAGGAATACATCAAGATCAACACGGAGCACATCCTGTTCATCTGCGGCGGCGCTTTCGTGGGCCTCGATGAGATCGTCAAGCGGCGCATGGAAAAGCAGGCGCTGGGTTTCGGCGCCGAGGGTCTGGTCGACCGGATGGCCTCACAGGGCCTGGCGGTGGCCTCCGAGGATCTGCTCAAGTACGGCATGATTCCCGAGTTCATCGGGCGTTTGCCGGTGATGGCGTCTCTCGAGCAGCTGACGGTGGACGATCTGGTGCGCATTCTGACCGAGCCGAAAAACTGCATGGTCAAACAGTATCAGAAGCTGCTGGCCATGGAGGGTGTCGCCCTGTCGTTCAATGAAGGCTCGCTTCAGGAGTTGGCCAAGGTGGCGCACCGGAAAAAGACCGGAGCGCGCGGCTTGCGGTCGATCCTGGAGCAGCTCATGCTTGACGTCATGTTCGAAGCGCCCCGCGGAAACGGCGCCAAGCAGATCAAGGTCACCAAGGCCATGATCGAGCGCGAATTTGCTCCCCGGAGCGGGCGCAATCAGGCGGCGTGAATTACGGGTTTCAGGGTTCAGCGGTTCACCGTTCCTAGCTTGAACCGTTGAACCCCTGAACCGTTGAACCCCTGAACTTAAAAGAATTCAACCGGTTTGTTCTGGGCGTCCAGGCACAGCACGGTGGGTTTGCACACACGGGCTTCTTCCGGCGTCATAACGGCGAACGAGAAAATAATCACCCGGTCGCCCTTGACGCCTTTGTGGGCCGTGGCCCCGTTCAGGCAGATCATGCCGGAACCCCGTGCGCCGGGAATGGCGTAGGTTTCGAAGCGGTTTCCGTTTTCCACGTTGGCCACCAGGATCTTTTCATGGGCCAGCAGGCCCACGGCATCCATGAGGTTTTCATCGATGGTCAGGCTGCCGTGATAATCCAGTTGCGCGTCCGTGACACGCGCCATGTGTAGCTTGGACTTGAGCATGATCAACTGCATGAACACTCTCCCTTATCCAATCAGGGTATCGTTTTTGAGGGGGTTCTTGCAATGCCGAAGTGCGGCAGGCAAACGGGATGAGAGCGCCCCGCCTCCGGGACGGACGCCCTTAGCGCAACTTAAACGCATGCGGGAGCAGGTCGCCTAGGCGGAAGCGGCGAAGAGAGTCGGGCCGATCCAGCGTCACCAGCAGAATCTCAAGATCAGGCATGGCAAACTCCGCCAGAACCTGACGGCAGGCTCCGCAGGGCATGGCCGGCTCAAGGCCTGTTCCCGCGGCAATGGCAATCCGCTTGAACCGGCGGCACCCGGCCGCCACGGCGCTGAAAAGGGCCGTTCGCTCGGCGCATACGGTCAGCCCGTATGAGGCGTTTTCCACATTGCAGCCGGTGAAGAGGCGTCCGTCCTCCGCCTCCAGGGCGGCGCCCACTTGAAAATGGGAGTAGGGCGCATAAGCCAGGGCGGCCGCTTCGCGCGCCGCGTTCAGCAAGGATGTTTCGTTTTTACTCATGACTCAGCCGCCTCCATACGGCTTCCAGCAGGCTGGCGAGTCGCTCGCCGGCAGATTGCAGCTGGGTCAGCATCTCGTCGTGCGCCAGGAGTTGATCCGCCAGCCCGGCGCCTTTGTTGGTCACGCAGGAAAGCGCGGCGACTTTCAAGCCGCAGGAGGCCGCCACGATGGCTTCCGGAACGGTCGACATGCCGACCAAATCGGCGCCCAGGGCGGCCAGCATCCGGATTTCGGCCGGTGTTTCGTAGGTCGGCCCCGAGAGTGCGGCGTAGATGCCCTCCTTGAGAGGAGCCCCCATCGGGGCGGCCGCTTCACGGATCTGCCGTTGCCAGGCGGGGTCATAGACCTGGCTGAGATCGGGAAATCGAGCGCCCCAGAGCGGCTGATGGGGGCCCCGGAGCGGGTGATCGCCCATCAGGTTGAGATGGTCGCGGATGAGCACCGTATCGCCCGGTTCCAAGTCGGCCCGGATCCCGCCGGCGGCGTTAGTCAGGAGAACCTGGCGGACGCCCATGCTTTTCATGAGGAACAGGGGCAACACGACCGGCAGCCAGCCTTCCCCTTCATACCAGTGTCGCCGGCCCTGGAAAATCAGGGTTTGGACGCCCTGGCAGTCGGCGAGAATGATTTGCCCCGGATGTCCCGCCACGGTGGCGTTCCCGAGCCCTGGAATAGCCGATGCCGGGCAGGTTTTCCGCTCAGTGAACGGGCGGAGCGCGGTGCTCCAGCCGGAGCCGAGGATCAGTCCGGCCCGGGGCTGGGCGCCGGGGAACCGGCGGCGCATCTCGGCTGCGGCGTCGGTGAGAACGGCGGTCTGAAGGTGAGGGAAGGGCGTCATGGGGAAACTCCCATATCCGCCAGCAGGACCCGGGGAACGGGAACCGGCTGGCGGGAGAAGTGAAAGGCGGCTTCGACGACCGGCCGCGCGGCTTTGATGCGATCCGCGTCACCCGCGGTTAAACGCGCCAGCCCGTGCCCCTTGCGCACGGGCTCGCCGATTTTGAGCAGGCCTGAAACGCCGGCGTCGGGGTCCACCGCTTCGCCGGTTTTGGAGCGGCCCGCGCCCAGAAGCAGGCAGGCGTGGCCGATGGTTTCCGCATCCACGCCCGAGATCCAGCCGTCCTCCGGGCTGGCAACCGTTTCGCGGCAGGGGGCCATCGCCTCGATCTTCGCCG
>CAXNFL010000161.1:0-5182 GCA_964201555.1 Kiritimatiellia bacterium | reverse complement strand
GCTGGACGTGGTCTTCACCGGCAACACGGGCATCCGGCCCTACAAGCTGGCCTCGTTCGGCCTGGACGAGGTGACCGACGTCATCACCATGACCTACGCGCCGACCCCGGTCCAGCCGGAGTGGAGCGGCGAGCTCATCATCAACACCGAGCGCGCCCTCGAAGTGGGGCCCCGCTTCGGCGGGGCGGACCGGGAGCTGGCGCTCTACCTGGCGCACGGGATCGACCACCTGACCGGCGGCGAGGACGACACGCCGGCGGAGCGGCGTCAGATGCGGCGGCGGGAGCTGGGCTGGCTGAAGCTCGCCGCCCGCGAAGGCCTGCTCGCGCCGCTGGCGCCCTTCGGGGCCCCGCCGCCATGATCCTGAAGACCGAGGGCGTCATCCTGCGCGTGCTGCCCTACTCGCGCACCTCCCTGATGGCCGACTGCCTGACCCGCGAGCTCGGCCGGGTCTGGCTGCTGGCCAAAGGGGCGCAGCGGCCGAAAAGCATCTTCCTGGGGCAGATCGATCTCTTCTACACCTGCGAGGTGCTGGTCTACCACCGCGCCTCGCGCGTGCTGATCCTGAAGGAGTGCGCGGCGCTGGAGACGCGCGACGCCCTCCGCTCCGACTGGCGCGCCGCGGCCTGCGCCTCCTATTTCTGCGATTTCACCAGCCAGGTCACGCCGCCCGGGTTTCCCCACGAGGATCTCTTCGTCCTGCTCGAGCGGGCGCTGGACATGCTGGCGACGCGGGGCGCCTCGCCGGCCCTGATGGGCTGGTATGAGCTGGCGGCGCTGAAGGCGCTCGGCCTGGGCCCGGCGCTGACGCGCTGCCCGTCGTGCGGAAAGGACCCGGCTTCCGGCGGATCCCTGCGCGTGAAAATCTCGTCCAAAAGGGGCGGCGTGCTCTGCCGCCAGTGCGAAGACAAGGAAACCGGTCCCGCCATCATCGTCTCGGCCGGCGCGCTGGCCCTGATGAAGGCGTGGGATGCGGCCGACGATCCCGCCATAGCCGCCGTGGCCGTGCCCTCGCAAAACCAATGGAGCGAAATCCAGTCGGTCCTGAAAGACTTCTCCGCCTACCACCTGGACCTCCTGCTCCGCAGCCGTGACATCACGCTGGAGCTGATCCGCAAGCCCTAAGAACAAACGCCCACTGTTCACTGTTCTTTATGCCGATTAACAAGGGCGTTTCGAGGAAACCCAAGTCGCGGGCCGCCCGAAGCCGCGATAGCGGCGGGCCCGCGATGGCTAGGTAGTTGCGCCGTTTCGATCAGCGGAAACGAATGAGGCGATTTCGTGGCTCAGCCGCCCTCCGGCGGGGTGAGCTGGCCTCAAGGCCGTGAACCCCCAGCAGGAGGGCGGATCAGCCCGAAAGCGGCCATTCGTTGACGCCGAAACGGCGCAACGGCATCACGCAATCTGCAACAGCAGCCGAAAATGATCACACGCTGAAGCGGAAGTGGCAGATGTCGCCATCCTCGATGACGTAGTCGCGGCCCTTGACCTGCGCCTTGCCCTTGGCCTTGGCCTCGGCCTCGCCGCCGGCCGCCACCAGGTCGTCGAACTTGATCACTTCGGCGCGGATGAATCCGCGCTCGATATCGCTGTGGATCTTGCCGGCCGCCACCGGCGCCGTGCTGCCCTTGCGGATCGTCCAGGCGCGGACCTCGTCCGGCCCGGCCGTGTAAAATGACATGAGGCCCAAGGTGTCGTAGGCGGCGGTGTTGAGCCGCTCCAGCCCGGATTGGGCAAACCCGATTTCGCCCAGGAAAGCTTTGCGTTCCTCGCGATTCTCGATGGCCATGATCTCGCGCTCGATCTTGCAGGAAACGACAATGGCCGACGCGTCCGCCTTCTCGGCATCCAGCGCGGCCTGCACGCCCGACTCGTCGACATTGTAAACCCAGAGCACGGTCATCAGCGTGAGCAGGCCCAGGGTGCGGATCGTCTTCAGCTCGTTCTCATCGAGCGCGGCATCCTTGAGCCATTTGCCCGCGGCCAGCGCGGCCTGGCACTTGAGCAGCGCCTTCTCCTCCGCCTGCTGGGCGGGATTGAGGCCCGCGCGCTTTTCCTTGGCGAGCCGCTCCAGCCGCTTGTCGACCATGTCCACGTCGGCGAAGACGATCTCGGTGGCCAGGTCAGAGCGGTCGCGCTCGGCATCCACGCTTCCGCGCGGGTGGAAGACGTCGGGCGCGGTGAAGGCGCGAAGCACCACGCACAGCAATTCGCACTTGCGGGCCGCCTCCATCCAGGTGCCCTTGCCGCCCTCGGGCACATCGGGGCAGAGGACCATCAGGGTTTCGGCATAGCGGGTTTTCTGGGGCTTGCAGATCTCCGCCAGCTTCTCCACCCGCGCGTCATAGACCGCCGCCGCGCCTTCCACGGCTTCATCGTCGCGCCGGCCCTGGGGCACATCGCGGTTGGTCAGCAATTTAAAAAGGGTTTTCTTGCCCGACTGGGCGTATCCGACAATGGCCGCTTTCATTCATCCTCGCTTGGTCGTGTGGGGTATCGGCACTATCCTAACAGCGAATCGGGTCAATACAATCGCAATTTACAGCCTTAAAAAAGGGACAGCTGCGAGGGCGGAACCGGCGGAGCCGGCTTCTCGTACCCTTCGTCCACCGGCAGGTTGGCCGCCTGCCGCGCCAGGACCGCCAGCTCGTCGCACCGGGTGTTCTCCGCGTTCTCCCAGTGGCCCTTCACCCAGACGAACTTCACCTCGCGCGCGTCGGACAAATTGAGCAGCACGTTCCACAGGTCGGGGTTCAGCGCGGGATCCTTCCCCTTGTTGCGCGTCCACGCCTGCTGCCGCCACTTGGCCGCGTAGCCCCCGGTGTACATGTCCACGAGATACTTGGAGTCGCTGTAGATCGTCACCTTCCGCCCCCGGGGGGGCGGGTCGCCCAGCTCGCGCAGCCCGGCAATGGCGCCAAAGATTTCCATCCGGTTGTTGGTCGTCCTGCGAAAGCCGCCCGACAGCTCCCGCCGGACGCCGTCCCGGATCAGGATAACGCCATAACCGCCCGCCCCCGGATTGGGAGAGGCCGCGCCATCGGCATAAATAATGACCTCTTCGGCCGGGGGTGATTCGCTCATGTTCTCCAGTGTATGTAAACAGTGCCTGTCAAAGCGAGATTAAGATTACGTTTAAGAGGACGATTACGATTAAGAGTCCCTAATTCCCTGTCATTTTTTTTGTGACAGAACCCCCGCCACATGTTACCCTTTTCCGTTATGCCGACCCAGAATTCATTCACGTACGTGCTCAGTGAAAGTCAGCAGCAGGCGCTCATCGCCCTGCTCCAGGCTGGCAATTACCGCCCCGTCGACGTCGAGCACACCCGCATCGCCGTCCAGGGCGACGGCTTCCGCGTCTCCCTGTACAAAAGCGGCAAGTGCCTGATCCAGGGCGCGGGGGCCTCCGACTTCGTCACCTTCGCCATGGAGCCCATGATCCTCCAGGCCGTCAAGCTGGGCTACGAGGACGTGGTCGACCCCGAGGGCTCCCAGCCCCACATCGGCGTGGACGAGAGCGGCAAGGGCGACTTCTTCGGCCCGCTCGTCATCGCCGCCGTCTACGTCACCCCCCCGCTCGTCAAGGTCTTCCGCGAAATCGGCATCAAGGACAGCAAGCGCATCACCAGCGACGCCAAGGCGCGCGAGCTCGCCCGGGCCATCCGGGAGCGCGTGGGCGACAAGGTCTCCGTCATCGCCGTGGGCCCCCGGAAATACAACGAGCTCTACCACAAGATGCGGAACGTCAACCGCCTGCTGGCCTGGGGCCACGCCCGCACCATCGAGAACGTCCTGGAGAAGGCGCCCGACTGCCCCCGCGCGCTCTCCGACCAGTTCGGCGACAAAAGCCTGATCGAGAAGGCGCTCCTCCAGCGCGGCAAGGCCATCAAGCTGGACCAGCGCCACAAGGCGGAATCCGACATGGCCGTGGCCGCCGCCTCCATCCTGGCCCGCGACCGCTTCCTCTTCGCCATTTCCGAAATGAGCGAGCGCTACGGCGTGAAAATCCCCAAGGGCGCCTCGGCGCTGGTGAAAACCATCGCCCTCAAGCTCATCGAGGAAAAGGGGCCCACCGTGCTGCTCGACACGGTCAAATGCCATTTCAAAACCACCGACGAAGTCCTGGCCTCCTGCGGCCACACCCGCGCCGAACTGGGTCCCGACGGCAGGGCGCCTGTCCCCTCCGCCTTCAAGAGGCCCTTCCACAGGAAAAAGGAGTCGCCCCCCGCATGACCGGAATGCTGCACCGCGTTTCCATCCACACCGTGCCCGCCCTCGCCGAGGTGCTCGAGGAGGCCCTGCCCGCGGCCGGCTATCCGGTGTCGCTCTGGACCAACGCCGAGGGCACGATCGCGCGCATCGACCACTTTGCCGTCACCCGCGAGGAGGCCGACTCGGCCGCCGCCGCCCTCTCCGCCCTCACGGCCGACCTCAGCCGCGGCGAAGCCTGGCAGATCGCCGTCGAGGCGATTCCGCGCGAGGACTGGGCCGAAAGCTGGAAGCGCTTCTTCCACGCCGAGCGCGTCTCGGAGCGCATCATCGTCCGCCCCTCCTGGGAAACGCTGCCGCTGGGGCCGGACGACCGGGAGGTCGTCATCGACGCCGGCATGTGCTTCGGCACGGGGCAGCATGGCACCACCCGCGCCTGCATCCGCTTCCTGGACGCCCTGGCCGCGACCGGCCGCACAGGCTCGCTGCTCGACGCCGGGTGCGGCTCCGGCATCCTCTCCATCGCGGCGGCCAAGCTCGGATTCGCCCCCATCACCGCCATCGACCTGGACGCCTCCGCCGTGGAACAGGCGGGAGAAAACGCCGGGCACAATGGGGTGAAGACCTCCATTGCCCTTTCGACCGCCGATGTGCTTCACTATTGTCCTCCGACTGTCTTCGACGTGGTTGCGGCAAATATCGAAGCCCCGATCCTGCTGGAGGCGGCCGGCCGCTTCGCCGGCCGGTTGTGCGCGCCCCATCCGGGGGCCGCCCTCCTGCTGGCCGGCATCCTGGAGCGCCAGTATGCCGGTGTGGCGGCGGCCTTCGATCGACTCGGCTTCAAGGAAAACCTCCAGCTGACCTTGGACGGCTGGACCAGCGGATGGTGGGAACGGCGATGAACTTGCCTGTGACGCAAAAGATTCTGGTCGACTGGGCGGGCCAATCGGTCTTCCGCGACGGACAGATT
>CAXNFL010000160.1:0-5207 GCA_964201555.1 Kiritimatiellia bacterium | reverse complement strand
GGCTGCTGCGCAATCCCACCCGTTTGCCCAGAACCGGGCTTCCCGTAAAGACGTAGCCCGTGTACCCCGCGCCGCGCTTTTTGAAAAAGTCCCCGATCCGGCCGTAGAGCTCTTCCAGCTCGGCGTCCGCGCCCATCCGCTCCCCGTAGGGCGGATTCAACACCACCACGCCGCCCGCTTCGGGCATCGGCGTCTCGGCAAAATCGCATTCGCCGAACGCCATGCCGGCCGACACGCCCGCATTTTCCGCGTTCCGGCGCGACGCCTCGATGGCCCGGGGATCCAGGTCCGTGGCGATAATCCGGGGCTCTCCCTCCCAGGGCCTGATCGCCGCCTCCGCCTCGCGCCGGCACGCTTGCCACGCCTCGCGGGGAAAGCCCAGGAGATGCATGAATCCGAAGTTGGCCCGCAGCAGGCCCGGCGCGCGGCTCGACGCGATCAGCGCCGCCTCGATGGCCAGCGTGCCGCTTCCGCACATGGGGTTGACAAACGCCTGCTCCCGGTTCCAGCCGGTGGCCAGGACCACCGCGGCGGCCAGAGTCTCCTGCATCGGAGCCTTCATCGGCTCCTTGCGGTAGCCGCGGCGGGACAGGCTGTCGCCGGACGTGTCCAGGTAGACGCGCGCCTCGTTGTTCCGCCAATAGAGGAACACCACCGTGCGGGTCGTATCGCTTCCCGAATTCGGCCGGCGGCCGTGGACCTTCTGCAGCCGGTCCACGATGGCGTCCTTGAGCGTCAGCCCGGCGAACCGGGTGTCCCGGATTTGCGGGGTCTGCGTGAAGCTGTTGACGCACACGTAGCCGTCGGGATCGATCCATTGCTCCCACGGCAGCTCCGTGGCAAGCGCATAGAACCGCTTGGGGTCCAGCACGTCGAAGACGGCCACTTCCCAGAGGACGCGCAAGGCCGTGCGCAGATGCAAGTTGAGACGAAGGGCGCCGGCCAGCGTGCCAACAGTTTCCACGCCGCCGGCGCTTTCGTCCCGAACCTTGAAGCCCAGGGCCTCCACCTCGGCTCGGAGGAAAGGAGCAATGCCCTTGCCGCAGGTGATGCGAAGAGGCCGGGAATCATCGCTCCAGAAGCTCATGCTCAGGCCAACTTGAACTTCTTCAGATTCGTAATGGAAATCCGGGCGCTGTCCAGCTCGGGCCCGGGGCAGGTGTCCTGCTCCACGATGACCCACTTGGCCCCGACTTCCTTGCCGATCTTGAAGATGGCCTTCAGGTCCATCAGGCCGTTTCCGACTTCCGTGAACACGCAGGTCAGGGGGTTCATGTCCTTCAGGTGAATCTGCGGCACTCGGCCGGCGTACTGGGCAATGTAGGCCACGGGATCGGGGCCGCCCTTGCGGATCCAGTAGGTGTCGAGCTCGCCCTGAACCTCCGCCGGGTCGGTCTTCTGGAACAGCATGTCCTCGGCGTAGACGCCGTCGAACTTGATGAACTCCGTGGCATGATTGTGATAGGTGAACACGCAGCCGTTCGCCTTGGCCACCGCGCCGCATTGGCGATAGGTTTCAATCGCGCCGGGCCAGTCCTTCTCCACCTGCCCCGCGCCGCTCGTGGTCAGGTACGGGCACTTCAGTGCCTTGGCATAGGCGTATGCCTTGCTTTCGGGATTGGTGATGGCATCGGGATTCACGTGCTGGCCGCAGCATTTCAGGCCCACTTCCTTCAGGAAGGCGGCCAGCTCGGCCGGCTCGAGGTTGCCGTAGTTGCCCGCGAACTCAACGCCCTTGTAGCCCATCTCCGCCAGCTGCTTGACCACGCCCTTGAAATCCTGCCCCAACGCCTGGCGCACCGTGTAAAGCTGAATACCGACCGGGATCTTGCTCATGACACTCCTTATGGGATTAAATCCAAGCTTTGAGTATTAGCGAAATACGCCTTGTTCCGCAATCATAATTGAACCGCCTTCATACCCGCCCACCCGCCTGAGAGCGATCCGCCCCGGGACTGATTGAGCCGGCCGCCCTCGCGATTTCAGCCGCGGCATGCTCCGTGGCCTTTGGCCCGCAGTGTGGTGATCGTGCCAGGAGCCGGTGCGGAGGCCTATGCCTTATCCGTAACAGGTCTGCCGCACATCCAAACTTGACAATTCGCTGGAAAAATCTCATCGTCGGAATGGTTAGACAAAATGGACGCGAGGGCTGGATCACGCATGCGGCTCGCCGGCACGGATAGACTTTGCAATGAACGCTATAACGCTCACCAATCACTGGCTGACGGCTTGCTTTAGTGGCTCAACCGGAAACCTCCTTTCCCTCGCTGAATCAAAAACCGCGCCCACTCTCATCCGCAGCTGCGCCTGCCGCTATTTCGACGGCGTCGGGTGGACGACGGAAGAGAGCGAGTATCCTGAGGCGGGCCGTTTCAGCGTGACCCGCGTAAGCCCTCTCACCGACGCCGTCGAATCCGTCATCGAAAGCCGCCTCGTTCGCATTACCCGGCGGTTTCAGCTCCAGCCCGATCGTTCGACTCTGGCCTGCGACGTCCGGATCGAGCCCCTCGATCCGTCCGCAAGCCTCCACCCTGCCGCCCTGCCGCGATTCGTACTGCCCGATGATTTCAACGATGTTTTCGAAGATGAGGAAGACCTCTATTTCGATGGCGCGGAATTACCCGGCGGTAAAGAATTGCCCTGCTGGCGGGTCCTGTTCCGCACGGGGCGAAGCGACGGACTCCTCGTGGCGACGCGATCCAAGCGGCAGATGAGTCATTTCCAGTTCCAGCCCCGCGGATTCGACATCCGGCCGCACGTCATGACGGCCTACTGTCAGCATATGCCGCTGCAAAACAAGGCGCTCGACTTCATCGGGCAATCGTCGTACCACGCGAAATTTGAAATCGCTCCCTGGCGCAAGGACCGGCATGCCGCCCTTCTCGCCGCCGCCCAGCTCGGTGAACCCGTCGGTACAAACAATCCCTCTCCCGAAGGCGACCCGATGCCCGAACCGGCTGGCATCGTGCTCGATTTCTGCGACCTCGTTCCTCCCGATCAGGTTGCGTCCGGCTACACCGCAGACAAATGGCGGGTGGAACCCCTGCCCTTCTGCCTTCATGGCCGGGCGCTCTATGCCGGGCCAGGCACGCATCCGCCTGAGCTCCGGGTTGCCCCGGGCCTCACGGGAATCCACCGGGTGTTCGTCGGCATCGGGCAGGGCGACGGGGCGGCGTTATCCGCCTCGGGCGATCCGCTCCCGACCTATCGGCTGCGCCCCGCCGGCACGCTGGAGTCCACGCCCTTCACGCTGAGGCTGTCCGGCCGGCACCAGGCCCACGAAGTGGATTTTGGCGTCCACGACCTGGAAAATAAAGAGTTCCGCATCGGCCGGCATCCCGGTGAATTCGCGGTGACGGTCCTCGATTACATCCGCTTCGAGGCGCTCGGCGAACCCGATGCGCGGACCTGGCGGGAGCGGCAGGCGGCCCTTCCGCGGATCGCGCTGAGCGGGTTCAACGACATCCCGGACATCGCCTATAGCGTCGCCGGCACGCCGGAAGCCTTCGAATCGAACTTGCGTGACCACGCGCGCTGCGGCCTCGGGAAAGTCTATTGGCGAATTGACGGGCAGTGCTCGGACTTCCCCTCGCGGCACAACACGATGCGGTATATATCGGCGAAGACACATGACGTTTTCACCCCGATGATGAAAGCCTACGGCCGGCTGTTGAAGCGCCGTGACGTCCTCGCGCTCGCCGTGGAAGCCGGCCGGAAGTACGGGCTCGAAATCTACGGCTGGATGCGGTTCAACCACTACGGACTCAACGTACAAAGCGACTTCTACCGGAACAATCCGCGCTACCACGAGGAGTTGGACTCCGGCTCGCCCGCCCCCAAACTGTGCCTGGCCTTCCCGGAGGTGCGCAAGCACAAGATCGATATTCTAGTCGAAGCCGCGGAATACGGCCTTCAGGGCCTCTCGCTCGGCTTTCTTCGCGCTCCGCCGATCCTGGTTTACGCTCCGATCCTGGTTGAGGGCTTTACGCGGAAATACGGCGTCGCCCCGCCCCGCGAGCCCGCCGGAAAGAATCGCCGCTACCTCCAGGGCCTGCCGCCCGACGACGACGAGCATCGGCGCTGGTTCCAGTACCGGGCCGACTTCATGACCCTTTTCGGGCGCGAGTTGAAAGAGGCGCTGGGCGCGAAAGGGCTTGCCCGCGTCAAGGTTTCGCTGTGGGTGCGCCCGAACCACTGCCTGTTCGACGGGATCGACCTGCCGGCCTGGCTGGAGGAGGGTCTCTGCGACGAGGTGGTGGCCGACGATTTCCTCGGCGTTGAGTCCTGGCCCTCGCCGGAATGGAAAGCCCTGGTCCAGCACTCCGCCCGCCTTTACCGCGGCGTCACCGCATTCGATTTCGACGGCGCCCAAACCCGTACCCGGCGGGCGATCGACGAAGGCTACGACGGGATCAGCATTTATGAAAGCAACCAAGCCGTCCTGGACAGCCGCTTCATCGCGTTTCTCAATGGGTTGCGGGGACCGGCGGCCTAGCCCCCCCGATGATGCCGATTAGGCTTCATAGCGGCCGTATTCCAGCCCCGCCGCGACCATGGCCGCGTAATTCTCCGGGCGGCAGGAGGAGTGGATGCTGTTCGACGAGGCGAGCAGGAATCCGCCACCCGCTCCCGCATCCTGCACGGCTTTCCGAACCGCGGCGATCACGTCCTGAACCGTCCCGTGCGGAAGAAGCTGTCCGCAGTCGATGTTGCCGCACAGGCTGACACGGTCGCCCACCCGCTGTTTGACGGTCTTCAGGTCCATTCCGGCCAGGGGCTCGATCGGATTGATGCAGTCGACGCCGGTGCTGACAATCGCGTCCAGGATGGGGTAGAGGTTCCCGTCGCTGTGCTTGACGACCAGGGCGCCCTCTTCATGGACGGCGTCAACCATTCTCTTGAGCCTGGGCTGGACAAACTCCGCGAAGCATTCCGGGCTCATCAGCGGCCCGTGATTGTGGGCATAGTCGTCTCCCAGCGTGACGATCTCGGCGCCAGCCCGGATGGCGTTGACGGCCAGCCTGATGTTGGTTTCAAGCACTTTGTCCATCAGGAGGTGAACCGTCTCCGGCTCAACGAGCATGTTGGCCAGCAGGTTGTCCATGTCCATCAGATAGGCCGACCACATGAAGGCGGCGCGGTGGCTGAAGCGGATCGCGCGCCGGCCCTTGTAGCGTTTCACGATGTCCCTCAGCCTGCCGAGGCGC
>CAXNFL010000159.1:0-5211 GCA_964201555.1 Kiritimatiellia bacterium | reverse complement strand
AAGGGATCCATCCTGCCGGACGCGTACGGCATCGAAGCGGGCCAGTCGGCCGTGGGCGATATATTCCTGTGGTTCGTCAATCATCTGGTGCCGGACACCTATGGCAAAACGCCGGGCGAGAAGTTCCGGAAGATGGAAGAGCTGGCGTCCAAGCAGAAAGCGGGCGAGCATGGCCTCCTGGCGCTCGACTGGAACAACGGCAACCGGACCATCCTCGTGGATGTCCGGCTGAGCGGGCTCCTGGTCGGCCAGACCTTGCACACCGAGGCGCATGAGATCTACCGGGCCCTCGTCGAAGCGACCGCCTTTGGCGCGCTGACGATCATCAAGCGGATCGAGGAATACAAGGTTCCGGTCCGCGAAATCGTCAACTGCGGCGGCCTGGCCGGCAAGAGTCCGTTCCTGATGCAGATTTACGCCGATGTCACCGGCCGTCCCATGAAGGTCTCCCGCAGCGACCAGACCTGCGCGCTGGGCGCCGCGATCTTCGGCGCGGTAGCCGCAGGGCACGAAACCAGCGGCTTCAAGAGCGTGGAGCAGGCCCAGTCCGCCATGTGCGGGGTGCGCGACCACGTCTACAAGCCGAATCCCGCGAACCAGGCTGTTTACGCCAAGCTCTACACGCTGTACCGGCGGCTGCACGATTCCTTCGGCATGACGCCCGATTGCGGCTGCCTGCAAAACGTGATGAAGGATCTGATCGCCATCCGCGAAGCTCAGAGGAAGTAAAGCGATATAAGGGGATTGCTCTTTTCTTTGGAGGGGCGAGCGACTGCGAGCCCACAGGAGACTCTATGCTCGAAGATCTTAAAACGGCAGTCTGCGAGGCCAACCTGGAGTTGGCGCGACTGAAACTGGTGACCTTAACCTGGGGCAATACGAGCGCGGTGGATCGCGACAAGGGCGTGTTCGTCATCAAGCCCAGCGGGGTGCCCTATGAGCGCCTCAAGCCCGCCGACATGGTGGTGGTGAGCCTGGAGGATGGGCGGACGGTGGAAGGCTCGCTTCGGCCTTCCTCCGACACCCCCACGCATCGGATCCTTTACAAGGCCTTTGCCGGAATCGGCGGCATCACCCACACGCACAGCGCCTATGCCACCATGTTCGCCCAGGCGGCCCGGGCCATTCCATGCCTGGGCACAACGCATGCCGACACCTTTCACGGCGAAGTGCCCGTGACCCGGTTGCTCAACGCGGGCGAAGTGAATGCGGACTACGAAGGCAACACCGGCCTCGTCATCGTGGAGCGCTTCAAGTCATTGGATCCCGCCTCGGTGCCCGCGGTACTGGTTTGCGGACATGCCCCGTTCGCCTGGGGGAAAAACGCCATGGATTCGGTTCACCACAGCCTCATCCTGGAAGAGGTGGCCCGCATGGCGCTGGGCACCCTAAGCCTGAACCCCAAGGCTGAACCGCCTCCGGATTACGTGATTCGCAAACACTACATGCGAAAGCACGGGCCCAACGCCACCTATGGGCAGAATAATTCGTAAAGCTTCTTATCCCGTGTGGGCGCCGCACTTTTGCGTGGGCGCTTTTTGCTGCCGCCGGGGGACAGAGGATCTTCCTTTTCAAGGCGGTCGCCCATTTCGGCCTCCACCGCTTCGGGATCTTCACCCGCCTCCAGCCGGCGCATCGCCTCCTCCATCCCCTCGCCCATCTTCATGCCAGTCGCATCCGAAAACTTGCGCATCAGGTTGGCGGCCTGGCGGGGATCGGACTCATCCAGCCCCGCGGCCTCCTGGGCCAGCGATTCCATGGCCTGCTCCACGCGCGGCTCATCGAACGGTGAATCCCCGCCAACTCCATCATCGCCTTTATGCCGCCCCACCGAGGCGAACGACGAGACTTCCCGGGAAAGCTTCTTCTTCGCGCATTTCGGGCAATCGGGGCGGCTTTCGGTGTCGATTCGCTTGGAGAAAAAACTGAAGATTCGATTGCACGCCGTGCAATAAAACTCGTAGATCGGCATGATACAACTCCCGTCCTATTTGAATTTCCGCTTGAACGGCTTTGTCCGCTTCTTCTTCAACATGGCCGGCACTTCCATGCCCGAAGCCTCCATTAATTCCTTCAACTGATCGCGCAACAGCCCGGCTTTTTCGAACTCCAACGCTTCGGCCGCCGCCAGCATCTCCCGCTTCAGATCTTCGGCCACCTGGTGAACGTCGTAGGATTCGCCCGCTTCGCGCAGGACATTCTCCTCGATCTTGCCGGCCTCGTGCTCGATTGCCAGGCTGTCCTCAATGGTCTTGATAATCGTTTTCGGGGTAATCCCGTGCTCCTCATTGTAGGCCATCTGGCTCGTCCGGCGCTTCTCCGTCACATCGATCATGCGTTTCATGGAGTCGGTAATGCGGTCGGCATACAAAATGACCTTCCCGTCGACATTTCGCGCGGCCCGGCCCGCCGTCTGGATGAGCGACGTGTCGGAGCGCAGGAACCCTTCCTTGTCGGCATCCAGCACCGCGACAAGCGATACTTCCGGCAGGTCCAGCCCTTCGCGCAGAAGGTTGACGCCCACCAGGCAGTCGAAATCGTTGAGACGGAGATGCCGGAGAATCTGCACCCGATCCAGGGCGGTGATATCGGAATGCAAATATTGCACCCGCAAGCCGGACTCATTCAGATAGCGGGTCAGGTCTTCGGCTGTTTTCTTGGTCAGCGTCGTCACCAGAACGCGTTCCTGGCGTTCGGCGTGGGCTTTGACCTCTTCCATCAAATCGTCGATTTGCCCCGTCAAAGGCCGCACCACCACAGGCGGATCCAGCAACCCCGTGGGGCGGATCAACTGGCGCACGGGAACCGGGTTCATCTGGTGTTCAAACGGACCGGGGGTGGCCGACAAAAACAGCACATCCTGGACCAGATTCAGGAACTCATCGAAGTTGAGCGGCCGGTTGTCCCGGGCGGAGGGCAGACGGAACCCGTATTCGATCAACCGGTTCTTGCGCGCCTGGTCGCCGTTATACATGGCCCGTAATTGAGGAATCGACACATGGGACTCGTCGACGATCGTCAGGAATCCGTTCCGGAAATAATGCATCAAAGTGGCCGGAGGATCCCCCGCCTTGCGGCCGCTCATATGACGGGAATAATTCTCGATCCCCGAGCAATACCCGACCGTTTTGAGGGTTTCCAGGTCGTAAAGCGTGCGCTGTTTGATCCGCTGCGCTTCCAGCAGCTTGTTTTCGGACTCAAACCAGCGGATCCGCTCTTCCAGTTCCGCCTGGATCAGCGTCATCGCCCGTTCAATCTTCTCCTGGGGCATGACAAAATGATTGGCGGGCGAGATGAGAACCACCGGCAGATCGGCCAGCACATTTCCCGTAAGCGGATCGATTTCTGAAATTTTCTCTACGAGATCGCCGAAGAAAACGATCCTGAAGCCGTGCTCGTGATAGGAGGGAAACACGTCCAGCACATCGCCGTGGGCGCGGAACGTGCCGGGTTCCACGGCGTAGTCGTTGCGGGAATACTGGATATCCACCAGCTTCCGGAGGATCTCGTCGCGGTCCGCCTGCTCCCCCCGCTCCAGTCGCACGACCATTTCGCGGTAATCATCCGGCGAGCCCAGCCCGTAAATGCAGGAAACCGATGCCACAATGATGACATCCTCGCGCGACAGCAGGGAGTTGGTGGCCGCCAGGCGCAAGCGTTCGATCTGCTTGTTGATCGAGGAGTCCTTCTCGATGTAGGTATCCGTCTGGGGAATGTAGGCTTCCGGCTGGTAATAATCGTAATAGCTGATAAAGAACTCGACGGCATTGTCGGGGAAGAAAGCCTTCAACTCGCCATATAGCTGGGCCGCCAGGGTCTTGTTATGCGAGATCACCAGCGTGGGCCGATTCACCTTCTGGATGACATTGGCCATCGTGAACGTTTTGCCCGAGCCTGTTACCCCCTCAAGCGTTTGGAACCGTTTGCCGCTCTCAAATCCGCGGCAGATAGCATCAATGGCCTGGGGCTGGTCGCCGGTCGGCTCGAAAGGCGAAACGAGATGAAAGAGGCGGTTCATAATGTCAGAGGGCCAGCATCCGGTCCAGGCAGAGCCTGGCGTCGGCCGCCAGATCTTCCGGCACGGTCACGCGGTTTCCAGCGGGCCAGTCCTGAAGCACGCGCAGCAAGGCCTCCGTCGTTGTCAGTCCCATGTCGGGACACGACGAGGCGTAGAGCGGAAACAGCCGCAGCCGGTTGTTTTCTTCGTTGGCCAGCCTGCGGACCAGGTTGTGCTCGGTTCCGATGTAAACTTCTGAGCCATCGGGAGCTTGCCGGACATAGTTGATCAGTTGCGTGGTGGAGCCATGGAAATCGCACAGCCGCACCACTTCCTTACAGGCTTCGGGATGGACGATGATTTTGGCCTTGGGATGCTGGGCTCTCACCTGGAACACATGGTCCGTCCGAAAGGCGCAGTGGACATGGCAGAAGCCTTTCCAGTTCAACACCTGGGTTTTCTCGAGCAGGTAATTGGAGATTCCCCCCCGCGCCTCTTTCGGATCGTAAACCTGCACCAGATCGTCTGCCAATCCCAGATCGTGGGCCGTGTTGGCGCCGAGATGCTCGTCCGGCATGAACAGGATTCGTTTGCCGGCATCAAGCGCCCATTGAAAGACGCGTCCGGCGTTGCTGGAGGTACAGGCGCTGCCGCCCCGGCGGCCACAAAACGCCTTGAGCGCCGCCGAGCTGTTGACATACACAATCGGCACCCAGTCCTTCCACACCTCGGACAGCCGGCTCGCGCACGCCTCCGCCTGCTCCGCGGTGGCCGTATCCGCCATGGGACAGCCGGCCTTGGGGTCGGGCATGAAGACGGACTGGCCCGGGCCCTTGAGAATGGCGGCCGTTTCCGCCATGAACCGCACTCCGCAGAATACGATTTTTTCGGCCTCTCGGCGGGCCGCCGTCAAGCGGGAGAGCTCCAAAGAGTCGCCGGCGGCATCGGCGTGGCGCAGGATGGAGTCGTCCTGGTAGTAATGGGCCGGTATAAAAAGGCGGGGTCCCATTTCCTGGTGAATGGCTTCAATGGCGAGGTCCACGTTGTTCATGTCCACTCCCTTCTGGCCCCGACTATAACGGGTTCTCCAAAAAAAAGAAATGATGACTTGCAACCCGGGTGGGTAATACCCTATAGTGGGAAGCTCAAAACGGGTGCCTGTAGCTCAATTGGATAGAGCATCAGACTACGGATCTGAGGGTTGCAGGTTCAAC